>JAGAZS010000031.1 GCA_017939945.1 Schwartzia sp. (in: firmicutes) | reverse complement strand
GCATGCCCGACGCGAAGCTGACGGTCGCGCTGTCGCCGGCGGAGTTGACCGTGCAGGGGGCGGACGAGATCAATCTGCTGTTTTCGGCGAACGCGGGCGAGGCGGAAAAGCCTCTTTCCAAGGTCGCTTCCGGCGGAGAGCTGTCCCGGATTGCGCTGGCGGTCAAGACCGTGGCGGCGGCGGGAGATTCCGTAGCGCAGAGCATGGTGTTCGACGAGATTGACACGGGCATCGGCGGGAAGACCGCGCAGATGGTCGCCGAGCGCATCGCGCTGGTGGCGGGCAAAAAGCAGGTGCTTTGCATTACGCATCTGCCGCAGATTGCCTGCATGGCGGACGTCCATTATTATCTGGAAAAATCGGCGAAGGACGGCATGACCTCGACGACGGTGCGGGCGCTTCCGGCGAAGGAACGGGCGCAGGAAATCGCGCGCATGGCGTCGGGCGCGGACGCCACGGCGGCGTCGCTTTCCAACGCGAAGGAAATGATTGCGCGGGCCGCCGAAATAAAAAAGAAGTTCAGGAAGGAATAGAGAGAATGGACGAGGATTTGATCGAAAAGAAAATTTCGAGCGAGAGCGTCTTTGACGGGCGGCTGCTCCATGTGCGGCGCGACAAGGTGTTGCTGCCGAACGGAAATGAGACGACCCGGGAATGGGTCAAGCACCCCGGCGCTTCGGCGGTGCTTCCCGTCCTAGAGGACGGCAGCGTAATCCTTGTGCGCCAGTATCGCTATCCCGTCGGGCGCGTCACATTGGAGATTCCCGCAGGAAAGCTGGACATTCCCGGCGAGGACCCGTTGGAATGCGCGAAGCGGGAGCTGAAAGAGGAAACGGGCTACACCGCCGAGCATTACACGAAAATTTTTTCGTTGGCGACGACGGTGGGTTTTTCCGACGAGTGGATCCATATTTATCTGGCGGAAGGGCTGACGGCGGGCGAGGAATGCCCCGATGAGGACGAGTTCATCAACACTCTCCGGATGCCTCTTTCGGAAGCGCTGGAAAAGGTGCACGATAACACGATCATCGACGGAAAGACTGTCACCGCGCTTTTGATGTACGCGTCGCGGCTGAAAAAGGAGACTTGATATGTTTGGCTTCAATTTGATGGAAATAGTGGCGGGCCTGCCGGGGCTTATCATAGCGCTGGCGCTGCACGAGTATGCGCACGCATGGGCGGCGGTGAAGATGGGCGATTTTACGCCGAAAATGATGGGGCGGCTCACGCTGAACCCGATGGCGCATATCGATCCCATCGGAATCGTGGTGCTCCTGATTGCGCGATTCGGCTGGGCGAAGCCTGTCGTAATCAATCCGCACAATTTCCGGGACAGGAAAAAAGGGGAAATCTTGGTGGCGTTGGCCGGACCCGCGATGAATTTCCTGCTGGCGTTTCTTTCTCTCGGCGTGATGATTTTCCTGACGCACAGGATGCGGATGGAAATGAGCTACGGACTGCGGGCGGTGCTTTGGCTGATCGTCGTCTACAATATCAACTTCGGTATTTTCAACATGATTCCGCTGCCGCCGCTGGACGGCTCAAGAATCCTGATGGCGGTTCTTCCCTATGAGATGCAGTACCGTTTTGTCGCTCTCGAACGCTACAGCATGATTATCTTCATTATTTTTATAGCGACGCCGATTTTGGGGTATATCCTGGTTCCGATAGCGCAGTTCCTTCTGGGGTTGTTCAGCAGTGTATGGCTGGTGATTCTGTAAGATTGTAATGAAAGGCTCCCTCTTCGTTGGGGAGCTTTTTTGTTGTTGCCATTTTTAGTAAAAATTTGACATTGAATATAAACGGTGATAAAATAAAAAATTTTTTCACACGGGAGAGTTTTGTGGTATAATACAATTGCACGCGAAGGAGGTGAGCGTTTGCTTCAGGTGGGAGATCAGATCGTTTATCCGATGCACGGCGCGGGTGTGATTGCGGATATCGAGAAATGCGAGGTCATGGGCGAGGTGAAGTCGTACTATGTCCTGCGAATGCCGATCGGCAATATGAAAGTGATGATTCCGATCGATAATGTGGAAAATATCGGCCTTCGGGACGTAATCTCGGAGGAAGGAGTCGAGAAGGTGGCGGAAGTGCTGGCGGGTACGCCGGAACGCGCCGTCGGAAGCTGGAACAAACGCTTTCACGCGACGCTCGCGCGCATGAAGTCGGGAGACATCTGCGACGTCGCGGCGGTGGCGCGCAACCTGATCTTGCAGGACAGGATCCGAAAGATTTCCAGCGGAGAGCGAAGACTGCTCGATCTCGCGAAGCAGATCCTCGTCAGCGAACTCGTCTACGCCTGTGGAAAGACGCCGGACGAGGTCGACGCGTGGATGGACGGGATCCTGGAGAAGAACGGATTCGATCAATAAAAAGGAATAAGGCTTTGACAAAACGGATGAATGATTTATAATGGCATTATAATGAATTTATCCGTTTTTTTATCCATTTTTTGAAAGGAGGTGAAAATATATGCTCGATAAGGTTTTACGCTTTTTCATTGTAGCCGTCATGGCTGTGGCGGGGGCCGCGTTGATGCAGCCTGCCAGCCCGACGCTGACGCAGTTTATCGGGACGGAAATCCTGAAAACGGACATGGGGCTTTTCCGCATGACGCTTGCGGGGCTTCTTTGCATTCTCGCGGGCGCAGCGCTGGGTGCATTGGTCGGGTCGCTGACGGCTTCGTATCTGATCTCGACGCTGAAACGTTTTTCGGCGTGGGTGGAAACGCAGCTCAACAAGATGCCGATCCACGATGTGCTTGCGGGCGCGATAGGGCTTTCTCTTGGACTTATTCTTGCTACATTATTGGGCGGCGCGTTCTCGCGCATTCCCATCGTCGGTAATTATCTTCCCGTGGTGTTCGCGATCGTGTTCGGCTATCTCGGCATCCGCATCACAATGACAAAGCGCGAGGAAATCGCGGATATGTTCAGCTTCATTCCGCGTTTTTTCAAGGATGTGCTGAAAGCGCGCGAGGTCAGGCAGGAGCCGCCGCCCGCGCCGACGCCGGAGCCGCTGCCTTTGCCGGAGGTGAAGGAGGAAGCTTCGGAGCTGGCCGCGGACAAGCTGTATAAGCTGCTGGATACCAGTGCGATTATCGACGGACGCATCGCGGACGTGATCGACAGCGGATTCCTCGAAGGGACACTCTTGATTCCGGTGTTCGTGCTGGAGGAGCTCCAGCGGATCGCGGATTCGGCGGACGCCTTGAAGCGTGTGCGCGGACGGCGCGGACTCGATATCCTGCAAAAGATCCGCTCGGAGGAGAAACTGGCGGTGGAAATCGACAGCCGAGACTTTGACGATATCGCGGAGGTCGACTCGAAGCTGGTTCGGCTCGGGCAGCTCGTCGGCGGCAAGATTGTCACGAACGACTACAACTTGAACAAAGTGTCGGAGCTGCAGGGCGTGCCGGTGCTGAACGTCAACGAACTGGCCAACGCGGTGAAGTCGGTGGTGGTGCCGGGAGAGTCCATGCGCGTGACGGTGGTCAAGGACGGAAAGGAACAGGGACAGGGCGTCGCCTATCTCGACGACGGCACGATGATTGTCATCGAAGGCGGCCATCGCCATCTGAACCAGAATATTGACGTGGAAGTGACGTCCGCGCTGCAGACGGCGGCGGGGCGTATGATTTTCGCAAAGCCGCGGCGGCTTGCTAAAAATTGACGCAGGGGAGTGGATGCGGAGCATTTTTGACGATGCTTTGCGTCCACTCTTTTTCATTGGAGGGAGTATTTATGGTCACGGTAATTTTTCCGGCGGCGGGCGTCGGACGGCGTATGGGCGTGGGCAAGAACAAGGCGCTGCTCAATCTTTGCGGAAAGCCGATTTTGGTGCGGACGCTGCTGGCTTTTTCCGGATGCGACAAGGTTGACGATTTCATTGTTGCGGTTGGTGCGGAGGAAGTGGACGAGGTTTCGCGGATGCTCGACAAAACGCCGGGGTTGAAACCGTTTCGCGTAGTGGCGGGCGGCTCGGAGCGCCAGTACAGCGTGCAGAACGCGCTGGCGGCGCTTTCGCCCGACGCGGAGATTGTGCTGGTCCACGATGCGGCGCGTCCGCTGGTGACGACAAAGACCATCGAGGCGGTGGTGGCTGAAGCATGGCGCTCGGGCGCGGCGATTGCGGCGGTGCGCGCGAAGAACACGATCAAGATCGTGCGCGGCGACGGCGTCGTGGAAAGTACGCCGGACCGGGCGAAGCTTTGGGAAGTCCAAACGCCGCAGGGCTTTCGGTGCGACATTTTGAAAGAAGCGTATCGGCGCGCGGAGCAGGACGGTTATCTCGGCACGGACGACGCGGCTCTCGTTGAGCGCATGGGCCTCACTGTGCATGTAGTCGAGGGCGACGAGCGAAATATCAAGCTGACGACGCCGGAGGATCTTTGGACGGCGGAAATGTTTTTGGGGCGCGACGCGCTGGGGGCTGCGAAGGAAAGCGTAAAGAACGCCGGCATAGAGTTCGGCGAAATGCTGGACGAACTGGCGGACAAGGTTTCGGACGCCGCCGCAAAGGTCAAGGCATATGCGGAAAAACAGGAGGAAAAGAAATGACGCGGTTCGGCATGGGGTACGATGTGCATCGCCTCGTCGAGGGCAGGAAATTGATTCTCGGCGGCGTGGAGATTCCGTGGGAGAAGGGGCTTCTCGGTCATTCGGACGCCGACGTGCTGCTGCACGCGATCGCGGACGCATTGCTCGGGGCGGCGGCTCTCGGCGACATCGGGAAGCATTTTCCCGATACCGATGAGAAATTCAAAGGCGCGGACAGCATGAAGCTCCTGGCGGAAGTTGTTCGCCTCGTCCGCGAAAAGGGGTACACGGTCGGAAATGTTGACGCGACTATCGTGGCGCAGGCGCCGAAGCTGGCGCCCCATATCGAAAAAATGGCGGAAAGTATCGCGGGGGTGCTCGGCGTCGAGCGGGACTCGGTGAACGTCAAGGCAACGACGGAGGAACGCCTCGGCTTCACCGGCAGCGGCGAAGGAATGTCGGCCTACGCGGTGGCGGGAATTGAAAAAGAGTAGTGAATCAATGTAACGACATGCAAATTTTTGCATGTCGTTTGCGTTATACTGTTTTTGTACAAAATATGGTTTGAGGAGGATTGCCGATGAGATTCGCTCATATTTCCGACCTTCATTTGGGGAAACGCCTGCATGAGGTTTCTTTTTTGGAGGATCAAAGTCATGTCTTGAATGAAATTTGTGAAATCCTGCGGGATGAGAAACCGGACGCAGTGCTGATCGCGGGGGATATTTACGACAAGAGCATGCCTTCGGCGGAGGCGGTGCGGCTGTTTGACGATTTTCTTTCGGAGCTTTCGGCGGACGGGCAGAAGGTTTTCGTCATCAGCGGCAATCACGATTCGGCGGCGCGGGTGGCCTATGGCGGGCGCATCATGGCGAAGAGCGGCGTCTATCTTTCCGCGCCCGAATATCGCGGGGAGGTCTTTTCGGTGCCTTTGGAGGATAATGCCGGTCCTGTCGATATTTTTTTATTGCCATTTATCAAACCGATTCATGTGTCGCTGGCATTTAAGGAAGAAAAAATCGAAAGTTATACGGACGCGATGCGCGTTGCTGTGGAGCGGATGGGAGTCAACCCGAAGCGGCGCAGTGTGCTGGTTGCCCACCAGTTCGTGACGGGCGCGGTGCGTTCGGACTCGGAGGAGGTTTCCGTCGGCGGGCTGGACAATGTGGACGCTTCGGTGTTCGAGCCGTTTTCTTACGTCGCTCTCGGCCATATCCATCGTCCACAGAATATCGGCTCGCCGCGCATCCGTTATTCGGGCACGCCGCTCAAATATTCGTTTTCGGAGGCGAAAGACGAGAAATCCATCACGATCGCGGAGCTTGACGCGAAGGGAGCGGTCTCCGTCCGCACGATTCCGCTGAAGCCGGACCACGATTTGCGGGAGATCAAGGGAACCTATGATGAGCTGATGAAAAAGGAAAACTATGCGGGGACGGCAACGGACGATTTTCTTCATATTATATTGACGAATGAGGACGACGTGCCGGATGCGATGCGGAAATTGAAGACCGTTTATCCGAACATCCTGCGGCTCGATTACGACAACGCGCGGACGAAGAGCGGCGGCGCCGTCGAGGTAGTGCCTGAGGCGGAGACGAAAACGCCGATGGAATTGGTATCGGAGTTTTACACGATGCAGAACGGACAGCCGATGAATGAAGCGCAGTCCGAGTATATACAGCGGTTGGCGGAAACCGTATGGGAGGAACAGGCATGAGACCGTTGACATTGAAGATGACGGGCTTCGGCCCTTACGCCAAAAGTGAGACGATTGATTTTACGCGGCTGGGGGAGCGGGGGCTTTATCTGATTACAGGAGATACCGGTGCGGGCAAGACGACAATC
The DNA here is from genome assembly GCA_017939945.1 of Schwartzia sp. (in: firmicutes). Taxonomy (GTDB): domain Bacteria; phylum Bacillota; class Negativicutes; order Selenomonadales; family Selenomonadaceae; genus RUG12372. Next base: position 3,857 of record JAGAZS010000031.1, on the reverse strand, counting down.
TTCGACGCGATTGTGTTCGCGCTGTACGGCGAGACCAGCGGCGGCACGCGCACGGCTTCCATGCTTCGTTCGCAATACGCGGCCCCGTCTACGCCCACAGAGGTGGAGCTTCGATTCCTACTTCGGGGCAAGGAATACGTCGTAAAGAGGAACCCCGCCTATGAACGACTAAAACAGCGTGGAACGGGGATGACGGAGGAAAAGGCGAATGCGGAGCTGATTTTGCCTGACGGGAGTGTGGTGACGAAAAAAGACTCTGTTACGCCGCGAATCAAAGAAATCCTGGGGATTGATGCGGGCCAATTCCGGCAGATTGCTATGATTGCGCAAGGGGAGTTTTTGCGACTCCTGTTAGCAAAAACGGACGAGCGGCAGAAAATTTTTCGTAGCATTTTTCATACGGAACGGTTCGGGCGATTGGCAGCGGCGGTGAACGGCGACGCCAACGAAGCGGCGCGGTTGTGCGAGCGCGTCCGGGACAAAGTCGACGGCTTGATGGCTGCCGTTGATTGCACGCAGGATAATTCGCGGGCGGAGGAAGTCGAGAAGGCGAAAGCGGGCGAGCTTTTGCCGGAGGATGTAAGGACGCTGTTGGAAGCATTGATTGCGGACGACGAGCGCGCGATGGTGGACGAGAAGAAAACTCTGGACCGGATTGACGAAGAAATCAACGCGCTCAACACGCGTATCGGACGCGCGGGCGAACTGGAAAAGGCACGGGAGGAGCTTCGCGCGGCGACAGCGGAGGAAAAGCGGAAAAAGCCCGAACTGACAGCGGCGAAAGAAACGGCGGAAAAAGCAGCGCGGCAGGCAGCGGATGCGGAAGCCCTCACGCGGGAGGAGGCGCAGATCGAGAAAGAACTGCCCGATTACGCGGCGGCGGAAGCAAAGCGGAAGGAACTTTCGCGTTTCACGGAGGAAGCGAAAAAAGCCGCCTTGGAAGAAACCGAGGCGAAAAAGGCGAAGGAAGCCGTACAGAAGCGCTTGAACACGGCAAAAGAAGAACTGGTGGCGTTGGCGCATGCCGGGGAAGAGCGGGAAAAGCTCGTTGCCGAGCAGCGGGAAAAAACACACCGCCGCGAGGAAATCGGCGCGCTGGCAGAGGAAATGAGAAAGTATGAGAAGCTGTACCGCGAAGTGGACGGCGCGCATAAGGAACTGATTGCCCGGACGGAAGACTGGCGGAAAAAGGAGGCGGCCTATAACGCGGCGGACGAAGCCTTCCTCGCGGCGCAGGCAGGACATATCGCGAAAAAATTGAAGACGGGCGAACCCTGCCCGGTCTGCGGATCTACAGAGCATCCGCAACCGGCGGCGCTGGCCGAAGACGCAATCGACGAGGCGAGCCTGCGCGCCCTGCAGGAGGCGTGGAGCGTGGCGCAGACGGTGGCGATGGAGCTTCGCGGTCGTTTTGAGCAGGGGAAGAAAGAATTCGGCGAGCGCAAAGAAACGCTTTTACAATCCATAAAGGCGCATCTCGGCGATTACACGACCAGCGAGGCGAGAGACCGGCTGCCGAAGGCGCTGGCCGAACTGGACGAGGAAATCGCCGCCGTCGAAAAAAAGCTGCGGGAAAAGGAACGGGAGGCAAAACGGAAGGCGGCGCTGGAAAAGAGCATTCCGCAGGACGAGAAGGCGAGCGCGGAGGCCGATACACGCCTTGCGGACGCAGGCGCAAAGCGGGCGGCCGCGGAGACGGCTCGAACAGCGGCGGAACAGGCGGCAAAGGAGTTTTCCGCGAAGCTGCGCTTCCCGACACAAAAAGAAGCGGAGACGCGCATGGCCAGCCTGCGCAAAGAGTATGAAAGACGGCAGAACGAAAAGAAACGCGCGGAAGACGCCCTGCGCGAGGTGGAGAAGGCGCTGCAGGAACTGGCTGGACGCATTGAATCGTTGAAAAAAAGCCTTGTCGAAGCGCCGCAGGAGAATCTCGGAAAACTGCGGGAGGAGAATGCGGCGAAGGCCGCCGAGCGGCGCGGTTTCCAGGAGCGGCAGAAAACGCTTCACGCGCGGCTGGAAAAGAACCGGGGAACGCTGGCCGAGTTGCAAAAAGAAGCGGCGCGGCTGGCGGAGGCGGAGAAGCGTTATACTTGGCTGAAGGCTTTGGCCGAGACGTTGACGGGACAGATCAGCGGCAAGGAAAAGGTCATGCTGGAAACCTATGTGCAGATGCGCTATTTCGAGCGCATTGTCTCGCGGGCGAACGTGCGTCTGCTGGTGATGTCCGGCGGCCAATACGAATTGAAGCGGCGCGTGACGGCCACGACGAACAGAATCCAAAGCGGGCTGGAACTGGACGTTGTCGACCATTACAACGGCTCGGTGCGCGGCGTCGAAACGCTCTCCGGCGGCGAATCCTTCAAGGCGTCGCTGTCCCTCGCCCTTGGCCTCGCCGATGAGATCCAGTCCTCGGCGGGGGGCGTGGAGCTGGACACGATGTTTGTGGACGAGGGCTTCGGTTCCCTCGACGACGAATCGCTGGAACAGGCCATGCGCGCATTGGCGGGCCTCGCCGAAGGCCGCCGCCTCGTCGGCGTCATTTCCCACGTCGAAGCGCTGAAGGAACGGATCGACAGGAAGATTGTCGTGACGAAAGCGCGGGAGCAGGGCAGCAGCGTCAGAATCGAAGCATGATTTTGCCGGAAGGGCGGGGAAAACAATGCGGTACTCGGACAAACTGAACGGCTATTGGGAAAAGGAGCGCCGATATTATTTCGAGTTCCGGGACGGCCGGGGGATTTTTCGGGAATATCGGCGGAAAATCGTCTTGGACACGGAAATTTCCTACGACGCGGAGCGGCTGGAAAGCGGAGCGCGCACGGAGATTTCCCTCGCCGACACCACATGGGTCAGGGACGCTTTCGGCGGGGCGATGACGCGGGTGAAGACGCTGGCCTATGAAAACGGGCGGCTGATTTTCGCGACCGGCTATGTGTCGGAGGAGGACGACCGGAACGAGCACGTTCTGGAGAAAGTCGATCACGGCCCTTTCGACCATATCCGCATCCGCGACGACGAATTTTTGCCGCGTCTCGCGGGGGTGTGGAAAGCCTGGGGGCGCCCCAAGACGTTCGGCGACGAGCTTGTCATTGACGAAAAAGAACGAAAAATCATCTGCCTTGGGCGCGGGCTTGGCGCGTTCCATGTCGTCAGCTACGCCTATGCCCCGGAGCGCGTGTATATCGTGCCGGAGGACTTGACCGAGGAAAGTTTCAGTGCCTATACGCGGTTCGAGGTGAAGCCCGATATGCTCACCACGACGGAAATGGTCTTCGACATGAGCATGCCGCTGACGGTTTTCGCGCGGGAGGAAATGCTGGACAAAATCGAGATTCCCGAAGCGGCGAAGCAAGCGCCGAGAAGCGTGATGATGTGCCCACCGCCGGGGCCGCCGATGGGCGGCATGATGGGCGGCGGGATGATGGGGCCGCTGGGGATGCAAATGGTGCGGAAAATCAGCACGCCTTATAATTTTTGCGCGAACTGCGGCGCGAAACTCGAAAGCCCGCTGAACTTTTGCCCGGAATGCGGGGCGAAGATCGGGAGCTGAACTGTAAACTTTAATTCCACTTCTGAGAAACGGAAAATGAAAGTAGAACTTACTGTTACAGCCCGTGGAAATTCATAGGCCCAAAGCACGAAAAAATGATGGAATATGTGTTTCGGGCCGCGGCAGGGGCTAGATTTTCCGAAAAATTCATGCCGTTTTTTTGCACGACAAAAGAGCGGACTCCAGTCGAACTTTGAAGCGCAGGACTGAATTCCACTTTTGGGCTTTGTATGCAGATGTGCCCTTCCAGCGATGTCTATGGTGTTTTTTGTTAGCTACTACAGTTTGGTATTTTTCAAAAGATATG
>JAGAZS010000262.1 GCA_017939945.1 Schwartzia sp. (in: firmicutes) | reverse complement strand
TGCAGGTCAAACTCCGACAGCAGCTTCTTCTTGATGCTTGCCTTCGTGTTGTCTGTGCCGAACAGGAATCCATCGGGCAGCACCACGGCGGCGCGTCCGCCTTTCTTCAGCCGGTACATGATGACGCTCATGAAAAGGTCGGCGGTCTCGGAGTCGGCGAGGTCGGCGGGAAAATGGCTCTGGACGATGGGCAGCTCGTTGCCGCCGTATGGCGGATTCATCAGGATCACGTCGAAACGGTCGTCGTCGGTGTAGTCCAGCACGTCTTTCATCAAGCTGTTGTCGTGCAGGACGTCCGGCTCGTCCACGTCGTGGAGCAGCAGATTCGTGACGGCCAGCATATAGGGAAACTGCTTTTTTTCGACGCCGTGGGCGGAGCAAAGACGCGCCTTGCGGTCGGCGGTGGTTTTTTCCTGTTTTTCCAGTTCCCGCAGCCAACTGACGATGAACCCGCCCGTACCGCAGGCGAAATCCGCCATGCTTTCGCCGAGCTTCGGCGCGATCATCTGCGCCATGAAGTCGGTGACGGCGCGGGGCGTGTAAAATTCGCCCGCGCTTCCGGCGGATTGCAGCTCCTTCAAGATCGTTTCGTAAATGTCGCCGAGGGCGTGGATATTCTCGTAGCTGGTCAGGTCGATTCCCTCGATGACGTCCACGATCTGCCGAAGCAGCACGCCGTTTTTCATATACTGGTTCGTGTCCTCGAATACGCTCTTGACGACGCTTTTCTTCGCGGGCATGTCGGGCGTGACGGCAAGTTCCTTCAGCGTCTTGAAAAGCTCGTCCACGAAGGAAAGCAGATCGTCGCCCGTCAGCGCGTGCCCGGCATTGTCGGCTTTCGCCCAGTTCCGCCAGCGGTATTTCTCGGGAATGACGGAAGTATAGCCGTCGTCGTCACATTCCCATTCTTCTTCCTTGGCGTCATAGACCTTGAGGAACAGCATCCAGACGATTTGCTCGATGCGCTGGGCGTCGCCGTTGATGCCGGGATCGTTCCGCATGACGTCCCGCAGTTTTTTGATCAGACCGTTCAAATTGCTCATTCCGTATCATCCCGCCTTGTAGATTTCTTCTTCCAATGATTTTAGCGCGGCCTTGAAGCCTTCCTTGCCGCCGAAGCAGTTTTTGATAATCGCGGGCGGCGTGCCGTATTTCCGGAACTCGTCCATTTTCAGGACGGCGGTTTCTTCCACCTCGCGGATGCCGAGATTCATATACTTGTCCAGCAAAATCTCCAGCACTTCCCGCGCCGCGCCGCTGTACTTGTGCAGGAAGTCGCGTTTCTTGACGTTCTCGGCGCGTTCGCGGCGGGTCAGGGGCTTCTGGTCGTAGGCGATATGGCAGATCAGGTCGAAGTCGTCCACGTCCTCCTTGCCCATATCGGCTTTCAGCTTGTCGAGGTCGATGCCCCGCTCCCGCAAAGCGTCGGCGATGGCCTTTTTCTTTTCGGTCGCCGTCCATTTGCGGATAAAGGCGTCCAGCGTGGCGTACTCGCCTTTGACGTTTTCTTTTGTATAGTCCGTGATGCTCTCCTGCTTCAGCAGCTTTCCGTTGGCGTCATAGACGGAAACCGTCTTGTTGACGGTATAGACCGTGCAGCCGTCGCGAAGGACGACGGGCATTTCTTTCGGGATTGGCGGATCGCCGCCGTCTTTTTTCTTTTTCTTCTTGCCCGGGCCGTCTCCTCCGCCAGTGAAGCCTTCTTCCTGCTCAATCGGCCCGTCCCAGTCGGGATCGGCAAAGAGCCTTGTGACGCCGCGAAAATCCATGATCGTGAAGCTGGTCTTGCCGTCCTTTTCCCGAAGCCGCGTGCCGCGCCCGACGATCTGCTTGAACATCGTCATGGACGAAATGTTTTTGTCGAGGGCGATCACCTTCGTCATCTTGCAGTCGACGCCCGTGGAGAGCAGCTCCGAGGTGGTGGCGATGACCGGATACTTCGCGCTGACGGAGATAAAATAGTCGAGCTTGCTCTTCCCGTAATCGTCGCTGCCCGTGATGCGGACGACGTAATCGGGATTCTCCTTCATCATGTCCGCGTTGCAGCTCACCAGCGCCGCACGCATACGCTCGGCGGCGTCCTCGCTGGCGCAGAACACGATCGTTTTCGCGTATCGGTCGGTGGCGCGCAGGTACGCCGTGATCTGCTCGGCC
>JAGAZS010000261.1 GCA_017939945.1 Schwartzia sp. (in: firmicutes) | reverse complement strand
CTCCGACGCCATCCGCTCTTCCCGCTCCATCTCCTCCATGCGCTTGTGGAGCTTCGCCCGGAGCCTCTCACGAAAGCCCCTGTCCTCCGCAGCAAAATTCGATTTCCGAAACAGCATATCCATCTCATCTCCTTTGTCTGCGTTCTCACGATCTGTCATGGCTTCCGTCACCTCGCTTTTTCGTCGCGTCGTCCATCCCCAGCCGACGGCATTTTTCCAGCAGGCGGCTGTAGCGGCTGCTGACGGCGTTCACGCTGATGCCGAGAACCGCCGCGATCTCGCTGTTCGTCATGTCCATCGCGTAGCGCATCGCCAAAAATTCGCGTTCCTGTTCCGAAAGCTCCGCGAATATCCGGCGCGTTGCCAGATTCTCCGGCTCGTCAAAGCTCTCGTCCTCCGGCTCTTCATAGACGTCCTCGGGCACCTTGGGGACGCTGACCTCATGCCGGACATGCGCCTGCCGCAAATAGCTCCGCGCCATGTTCCGCGTAATCGTCAAAATCCACGCCTTGAAGTCCCCTCGCGTCGGATCGAACCGCCAAAGGTTCTCTGTCACGGCCAGGAACACGCCCGACGTGACGTCTTCCGCCGCCGCCCGGCTCATGAGACGGGCGTAGGCGTAATTGTAGACCATTTGGGAATATCGGTCGTACATGGCGTCAAAGTCGTCCAGCCCGGCGCTTCGCTCCTCGACGTCTTCTCTTTCATCGTGGGTTTTCACCCGGACACCTCCTATGTGCTATCCTCCCATTCTTAATACGAAACAGCCCATCAAAAAATGTCGGTCTCAAAAATTTTTTGAGAATTTTACGCGACCTGCCGCCGGACCAGCCCGGCGAAAATGCCGCCCCGCGCCACCAGCTCGTCGAAGGTTCCGCTTTCCGCCACATGGCCGTCGTCCAAGACGATGATGCGGTCAGCGTTGCGGATGGTGGAAAGACGGTGGGCGACCACGATGCGCGTCGCCTTCATGCGGTCAAGGCTCTCGGTGACGATGGCCTGCGTGCGATTATCGAGGGCGCTGGTGGCCTCGTCGAAGATGATGATGGCTGGATGCGCCGCCAGCGCCCGCGCGATCAGGATGCGCTGCTTCTGCCCGCCGGAGATGTTCGTACTGCCTTCGCTGATCATGGTCTGAAGCCCCATAGGCATTTGGCGGATGTCCTCGGCGATGCCCGCGGCCTCCGCCGCCGCCCAGGCGTCGTCCTGCGTCAGGGAGGTGACGCCTACGATGTTGGTGAAGATGTCGCCGGTCATGAGCTGCCCGTTTTGCAGCACGACGCCCATCTGGGAGCGCACGGAGACGAGGGACAGGCCGGAAAGGTCCTGCCCATCATAATAGACCGCGCCGCTCTTCGGCGTCTCGAAGCCCAGCATCAGGCGAAGGAGCGTGCTCTTGCCGCAGCCGGAGCGCCCCACGATGGCGATCTGCTCCCCCGGCTCGATGCGAAGAGTCACGTCCTCCAGCACATGTTTCCCGCCCTCGTTGTAGGCAAAGGTGAGGTTCCTGATTTCCACGGCGCCGGTCAAAAGCTCCGCGTCCACCCGATCCTCGGAGACTTCCGGCACGGCGTCCAGAATGAGCTGGAGGTTTTCAAGCTGCGGGCGGAGCGCCATGACCTCCTGCGCGGCGGGGAACATGGCGTTCAGGCTCGTGTTGAAGGCCGCGTAGGCGGCGTGGAAAGCAAGGAACTTGGCGGAGTCGATCATGTCCGCCGTCGGCGCCTGCCCCGCCATGTTGATGTATTTGAAGACGAAGAAATAGAGCGCCAAAGACAGGAGCATGGGCTGCACCGCCACGAGGATTTCCATGTAGTTCGTCTGCCAGCGTTTCTTGTAGTTCCACTTGTACTCCTCGCCGAAGGCTTTGCTCCAAAGGTAATAGGCCTGCTCCTCCATGCCCTGCACCCGGAACTTGGAAAGCCCCGCGAAAATCTGCTGGACGATGCCCGAGGTGGCGTTCTTGGCCGTGGTCATGTTCCGCTCCGCCTCGATGTTCCGCCCCAAAATCCAGCCCATGAGAAGCCCGTAGAGAAGCCAAAGCAGGACGGCGACTGCCGCCAGCTTCAGGCTGTAGTATGCCATGAGGACGAGGCTCCAAAGGGAAAACACGGAGTTCAGGATTTGCCCGGGAAGCTCCCCCGAGACCACGGTCCGCACAGCGGTCATGCCCATCAGGCGGCTCGCGAGGTTGCCGGTCTGGATGTCGCGGAAAAACTGCGTAGGCAGCGCGAGAAGCCGCCCCCAGATCGCGGTCTCCGCCGCCATGTCGAAATGGGTCGAGAATCGGAGGATCGCGATGGAGCGCACGACGGTCATGGCCACCGTCGTCAGCCCGGCGACGATGGACACCTGCGTGACGGTGGCAAGCCCCTGCCGGTCGAGGATGGGGATGATGTCCCGGAAGACGGTTTCCGTGATGACGGGCGTCACGAGCGGAATGAGTCCCGCGATGACGCTGGCCAGGAGGATCGTCTGCCAGTCGCTGTCCCATGTCTGCCGGACCACGCTTCGAAGCAGGCCGGAAAGCGTCAGCTCCTTGGCAGGAAGCCCCGCGTAGCAGGCGAAAGCGTCCCTGTCTATTTTTTTCGCCACGTCCTCCGAGACGGGGACGCCTTCGGGATGCTCCATCGTGACGAGGGTATAGGACGCCGTCGAGGCGGGGATGAGCGCCGCCAGCTCCCGCTTGCCGTCCTCCGCGCCCGTGGGATTGTAATAGCCGAGCATGACGCCGCCGTCCTTTTCCTGCCATCCGGCGGCGAGGGACACGAGGCGCATCTGCATGTTGCCTTTCTGCACGAGGCGCTTCATGATGCCGAACTGGTCGATTTTCTGCACCAGCTCCGGCGCGATGGAAATATTTTCCGTGGGCAGGGAGAGGGCCTGGGCGACGCGCCGCACGATGAAGACGGCCTCGCCCAGTTTTTTCTTGGCGCCGCTGCCCGCGTACTCGGCGCGGGTCTCGTCCTCCTCGTCCAAGAGATGGGCGACGGACTCCTCCATCAGCCGAGCCGACTGGCGGCTGCGGACGGCGAGGCGCTCCCGGAGGCGGCTGTCCTCGCTGCGGAACCGCGCACCCAGCAGCATGGCGAAGATGCCCTCGTGCTCGGCAAATTCCTCCATCAGCGCGCTTTTGTCGT
>JAGAZS010000260.1 GCA_017939945.1 Schwartzia sp. (in: firmicutes) | reverse complement strand
TCGTATACTTACCCATTTATATTCTATTGCTTTGCTAATCTGAAATCAAGGGAAAGTTCCAGAACGTCACACGTCCATTAGACATAAAAAAGACTGACAGCCGAAACTGCCAGTCGAAATTCTTAAGGGAGCATTATTAGTTTTTACAGCTGCTCTTTCGCGACCTTGACCAGCTCGGCGAACGCATTCATATCGCTGACCGCGAGATCGGCCAGCATCTTGCGGTTGACCTCGACGCCGGCTTTCGTCAGCCCGCAGACGAGGCGGCTGTACGAGATTCCGTTGATACGCGCCGCAGCGTTGATACGGGCAATCCAAAGGCGGCGGAACTCGCCCTTCTTCGCACGGCGGTCACGGCGGGCGTAATAAAGCGCCTTCATGACCAACTCGTTGGCTTTCTTGAACTGCTTGCTGCGCGCCCCGCGATACCCCTTCGCCAGCTTCAGGATTTTCTTATGGCGCTTATGCGCTGTCACGCCGCTTTTTACTCTTGGCATGTCATGATTCCTCCTCTTCGATTTGTCTATGCCATTTCAAGTGTTGTTCTTTTTAGCTGTACGGAAGCATACGGCGTACGCGCTCGTGATCCGCCGCCGTAATCAGCGCCGCCTTGCGCATATTGCGCTTGCGCTTCTGGGATTTCTTCTCCAAAATATGGCGCTTGTACGCCTTGTTGCGCTTGAATTCTCCCGTGCCCGTTACCGTGAAGCGCTTTGCAGCAGCCCTTCTGGTTTTCATTTTCGGCATTATGATTCTCCTCCTTTTGTTTCCGCTTTCGGTTTTGCTTTCTGCGCCTTCGGCGCCAAGATCATGATCATATTCTTGCCTTCCAGTTTGACGTCCCTCTCGATGGCCACCAAATCCTTCAGCGTCTCGGCCACGCGATGCAAGACTTCCCTGCCAAGCTCCTGGTGGGACATCTCGCGGCCGCGGAACATGATCGTCACCTTGACTTTGTTTCCTTCTTCCACAAAGCGCAGGGCGTTTTTCACCTTGACGTCGAAATCATGCTGCTCGATATGGGGACGAAGCTTCACTTCCTTGATCGTAATGACCTTCTGCTTCTTTTTCGCTTCTTTCTCCCGTTTCTGCTGTTCATATCTATATTTGCCGAAATCCATGATGCGGCATACCGGCGGCTTCGCCTTCGGCGCCACCTCCACAAGATCAAGGTGCTGCTCCTCCGCCAGACGCAAAGCATCCCGCGTCTGCATGATGCCGAGCTGTTCGCCCGTCGCGCTGGTCACGCGCACTTCCCTGATGTGGATTTCCTCATTGATTCTCAAACTATCCTTACTGATAAGAACACACCTCCGCCAATACGTATTAACAACAAAAAAGAAAAAGAGCGGCACAGAGCCACCCTAAAAAAAATCCAATATCAAACCCGTACGACTGCGCGCCGTCAGGTGAGAAGCGGTGGCCTCTGCTTGATTGAACGCAGATATATTACCATACAAAAAATCCGATGTCAAACAGAAAAAGCAGAGCGCGGGCAAAATTTTTGCGGCATATCATCGATCCCCTGCTTGTATTCTGTATTTTTCATTGACAATCCCGGAATACAATGGTAATTTTATTTCGTAGTTTTTCTGTCGGATATCGGAACAAACTGCGATTTGATAATAAGGAAGTGCAAGACATGATTCACGAAGCCATTGAAAAAATCGTCAGCAAAAAGGACCTGACCTATGACGAAGCTTACTCCGTCATGAACGAGATCATGAACGGGGAAACCTCGCAGGTGCAGAACGCCGCTTACCTCGCCGCGCTTTCCACGAAAAGCACGAAGGCCGAGACCATCGCCGAAATCTCCGGCTCGGCGGCGGCCATGCGCGACCACGCACTGAAGGTCGATCACGGCATGGAAGTCCTGGAAATCGTCGGTACCGGCGGCGACCACGCGCACAGCATCAATATTTCCACGACGGCTGCTCCCATTATCGCCGCCGCAGGCGTCAAAGTCGCCAAGCACGGCAACCGCGCGGCTTCCTCCAAGAGCGGCGCGGCAGACTGTCTCGAAGCGCTCGGCGTCAATATCGACCAGCCGCCCGAAAAATGCATCGAGGAACTGAAACAAATCGGCCTCTGCTTTATGTTCGCACAGAAATATCACGCATCCATGAAATACGTCGGCGCCATCCGTAAAGAGCTCGGCATCCGCACCGTGTTCAACATCCTCGGCCCGCTGACGAACCCGGCGCATCCGACCATGATGCTCCTCGGCGTCTATGACGCTTACCTTTTGGAGCCGCTGGCAAAGGTCCTTCTCAGCCTCGGCATGAATCGCGGTATGGTCGTCTACGGGCAGGATTGCCTTGACGAGATTTCCATAAGCGCCCCGACCAGCGTCTGCGAATTCCGCGACGGCTGGTACAAGTCCTATGAGATCCGTCCGGAGGATTTCGGATTCACGCGCGGACAAAAGAGTGACATCGTCGGCGGCACGCCGGAACAGAACGCCGCAGTCGCCCGCGACATCCTCGCAAACAAGAAAGGCCCGAAATACGATATTGTCATGATGAACGCGGGCGCCGCCATCTACATCGGCGGCAAAGCCGACAGCATCGCCGAAGGCATAAATCTCGCAAAAGAACTCGTAGCCAGCGGCGCGGCTAAGAAAAAACTTGATGAATTTATCGAGCTGTCCAACAAGTGATACCCGTCGAACCATAGGCACCGAACACAAAAATCCGCAAGGCATCTGCCCTGTGGATTTTTTGTGTTGTCATCCCTTTATCATACCTTTTGATCGTCGGCATCAAATCCGGTAACCACCAGCATCGCCTTGACGCGCCCTGCCATCGCGGGATTGCAAACGGTGCCAAAAATGATGTCGATTTCGCCTCCCGCCTTTTGGCTGACGAACTCGGTCGCCTTCTCCGCCGCGTTCATGGTCAGACTTTCGTCGCCGACAATATCCAAGATGGCGTGTTTCGCGCCCGTGAGCGTCCGATCCAGCAAGGGACTTTC
>JAGAZS010000030.1 GCA_017939945.1 Schwartzia sp. (in: firmicutes) | reverse complement strand
CGAACTCGTCCGGTTCGACGCCGACGAACGCGTCGTCTGGATGATGCCCGGCATCTGACGGACGCGGACGAGCGCGTCCGAAGTATAACTGGCCGCCGCTTTCGGCTGCATGAAGACATACGCCGCCGCGATCAGCACGCAGCAGAGCGTCACGACGAAGATATTACGCGCATTATCTTTAATGACATAGAATACTTCCACAAGGTCGATTTCCGTATAGTCCTTTTCGTTTTCCAAAAGATGTTCCTCCCTACGGCGCCAAGCATGGATGCTTTCTCGCCGTGCAAAACCCGATACTTAATCTTTCATACTATAACACATCTTGCGTACGCAGGCAACATTTCCTGAGCTTGTTTCGACAAAAACCGTCTTTTCGTGCTATGATAGAGAACGGAGGGTTGATGTGAAATGAAATTTGTCCAACAGCTTGGGAAGGCTTTGATGCTGCCCGTGGCTTGCCTGCCGCTTTGCGGGCTTTTGATGGGCATAGGTTATCTCTTATGCCCCGCTTCGATGCAGGGCGGCGAAGTGACCGGGTTCGCGCCGATGGCCGGATTGTTCCTCGTGAAAGCCGGCGGGGCGCTGATCGACAATATGGCGCTGCTTTTCGCCATCGGCGTTGGCGTCGGCATGTCGGAAAATCAGGACGGCACCGGCGCCATCGCGGCGCTGACCTCCTGGTTCATGATTACGACGCTTCTCTCTGCCGAGTTCGTCGCGAAGCTTCTGCCTTCCATTGTCGGAGACGCAAACCGGGCGCTGGCTTTCGCGAAAATCGCAAATCCTTTTATCGGGATTCTCGCGGGCGTGATCGGCGCTCTTTGCTACAACCGGTTCAAGGACACGAAGCTGCCGGATTGGCTGGCTTTTTTCAGCGGCAAGCGGTGCGTCGCCATCGCGGCGGGACTCGTTTCCATCCTCGTTTCCGTCGTGTTGCTCTGCGTCTGGCCGGTTCTTTACCAATCGCTGATTTCCCTCGGACAGACGATTGCGGGCATGGGCGCGGTGGGCGCGGGCGTTTACGCGTTCCTGAACCGGCTGCTTATCCCTTTCGGCCTTCATCACGCGCTGAACAACGTGTTTTGGTTCGACACCATCGGGCTCGGCGATCTCACGCATTTCTGGGCCGGCGAGACCAGCGCGGATGTGTCCTGGTCGTTGGGCATGTATATGTCGGGCTTTTTCCCCTGCATGATGTTCGGCGTGCCGGGCGCGGCTCTGGCGATGCTGCAATGCGCGAAGCCGGAGAAGCGGAATGTCGTCGCAGGCGTTTTGGGCTCCGCCGCAATCTGCTCGTTTGTCTGCGGCATCACCGAGCCGTTTGAGTTTGCGTTTATGTTCGCCGCGCCGACGCTTTATGTTGTTTATTCGCTGTTGTACGGCATTTTCACCGTGATTGTCGTCACTCTGGATTTCCGCGCGGGCTTCGCGTTTTCGGCGGGCGCCACGGACTTGATGTTTTCCGCGAGCCTGCCCGCCGCGCAGAATACCTGGCTGATTCTTCCGCTGGGCTTGGCGGCTTTCGTCGTTTTCTATCTCGTGTTCCGCGTGATGATCGCAAAGCTCGACCTGAAAACGCCGGGACGCGAAGATGAGGAGACCGCACCGCAGGAAAAGGATGAAAACGTGCAGAAGAGCAACGAGCCGAAAACCCGCGCGTTTGTCGAGATTGCCGAGACCGTATT
>JAGAZS010000259.1 GCA_017939945.1 Schwartzia sp. (in: firmicutes) | reverse complement strand
GCCGCCATCTCGAAGGATTTACCCGCGCCGACGCAATGCGCGAGAAGCGTATTTCCGCCGTAAAGCGTATGGGCGATGGCGTCCTTCTGATGTTCCTGCAGCTCGATATCAAGAGCCATACCGGGACAAATCAAGTTCTCGCCGCTATACTGGCGCGGGACAATATTGTTGAAATGGCGATTGTAGTAATCCGCAACGGCCTTGCCTCGGGAAGCATCCTTCCATAACCATTCCTCGAACGCGTTCTTGATATCCTCCTGCTTCATCTGAGCTTGGGTGGTCAATTCCACGTTCACTTTGCGCTTCTCTTTCCCGTCCTCGTAGTACGAATCATAGATGCGCGGAAAAGACAAATTTAACGCAAGTTCGCAAAGATCGTATGCGCTCATACGTCCAGGCACGCCGTAAGTCATCCACGCTTTGGGATTATCATTTTCGCTGTTTTTCCCGCCGATATGCCATCGCTGCGTCGTCGGTGAATATTCCACATCGACATCCTCAGCCGAGGTTTGCAGCAAATCCTGTAAAAACTCCTTGACGTAATATGTGGGAATCCAAGAAGCGCCAAGCCGCACCTTGATTTCTCCCGGCTTTAAGTCCTCCGGCTTCGCCGTATCGAGCGCCTCAAAATTTTTCTGCAAGGAACGATTGGCAGCCTTCAGAAAACGGATGCTCTCATAATCCGAAGTATCGATCCACTCTTGCCGCTTTTGAATATACTTCGCCTTGAAATCTTCCCATTCCTGGCCGATGTGATCGCTTTCCTCGTGAATTTTATCCACCAGTTCAGAAAGATTGTCCGTCGGCAGGAATTCAAGCAATTTCATCCGCAGAAACGGATAAAGGAAGCGAGTGGGAAACTCCGTTGAAGTTGTGAACTGGTAAGGGGACGGTGCGTCAGCCAAGGAAGAAAACAAACTATTGACCGCTGCGGTTGCTTCCCGCCTATTCCGATATTTGTCCGAATAAGTGAGGGAACGCGGCATCGGTACGCCATGCCCTATTGCGTCCAACAAGAAAAGCGGATCCTCCATGTACTTTTCCGGAGTATCCATGCTAATATCCCGTCGCGCCATACAATAAAGAAGCATCAAGTCGCGATTATCTTTTTGGAATACTTCCTGAGCTGCTGCCAAGGAGTAATCCATTGTCGGCGCGCCGCCATAAGCCGATAGAATAATCTTCTCCTCGGTAGGGGTTTGCGGCTCGTATTCCATATCCGGTACGTCAAAATCCATCCAGTCCACGACCATTTCGTGCTCGGCAATGGCTTGGATTTTTCGGTTGTTTTCTTCCACGGCAGCCTTTACATCGTCCATCTTTTGCCGGATGTCGCCGGAAAGATATTCGTCCGATTGTTGATATTCCTGTTTTTTCGGATCGAAATAAATGGAAGAAAACTCCAAGACTGAAACCAAATCCGATGTCGGAGTTCCCGTTAATGCGGACATATACGACAAATCCACGCGCCCTTTTTCCTGCATCGAGATTTTCAGCGCGTCCTCCGGTGTTTCCGCGTGCTTTGGCGTATGTGCCGGAGCGATAATTCGATGAGAAAAAATCGGGGCTTTCTCAACGAATTTCCTCTTGTTCTTCGTGTCCGCAATTTCGAGGGACAAGAGCAAAGGATACGATGGATCGCTGGAGAAAACGCGTTCCAGGGAGCGGTCGGCGCAAATGCGTCCGAAACGTACGGCGTGTTCGTCATACAGACCGTTCAGCTTTTTCATGAGATTGTCCAATTCCGTCGTTGAACAGTCATTGCGCTGCGCTTCCAAGAGACCTCGTGTCGCCTCCCGGATATGGATGGCGGACAGAATTTTTTTCGAGTCCGTCGCCGAAAGTCCCTCCGTCTTCGAGCCGTCCTCCCGTCCGTCTGCACCGACAAAGATAATGCGCCCTTCCTCGTAGAAAAATCCATATTCATGCGCCTCTCTGTGTCCTTCTTGCACCGGAACCGGCAGAGCCTGATCCGTCGGTTGATAGACGTTTTCCGGCAAGCGGGAAAGCGCTTCCAATAGTCTTTTTTCTACGGGCTGCCCGGATTCGTCCTTGACAATTACGTCTGTGCCGTAGGCGGTGGACGTAATAGCCAACTTGCCAAGAACAGCCGAAGGAGCGATGTTCCTGAAATATTCGTTGATGAAGTGATCGTAATCTCTTTTTCCATCAACATATGGATTTTCTATATCAATCCATCCCCGTTCCCCTTCCGCTTGTTCCAGTGTGCGTTCCTTCTCAAGTTTTTGGAAAATCAAGAGATCGGTCGTCGTATCCGTCCCCGCGGCCTTGAATGCATGATTTGGGAGGCGGATTGCCCCAATGAGATTGGCACGCCTGCACAGCATTTCCCGCACCGAAGTGTCCTGCTTATCCATTGTCCCCTTGCTCGTCAACGCAACAACAAGACCGCCTGGACGCACCTCATCCAACATCTTTGCAAGAAAATAATCATGAACCAAAAGATTTTGCCCCCGGTATTCGGGATCGGTAGTGACTCGGTAATTGCCAAATGGAACGTTGCCGATGGCCACATCGAATGAGCCTTTCGCAAAACGGCTCGCCTCAAAACCTTGATGATGCACCGCCACATCCGGATACGCTTGCGCGGCAATACGGCTGGAAAGTGAATCCAGCTCGATACCGACGATATGACTTTTCTCGCGCATATCCTGCGGCATAGCCTCGAAAAATCGGCCAGAACCACAGGAAGGCTCCAAAAGGAGCATGAATTTGATACAATCACACGTTTATACTGGCAAACGATGCACCCCCCTCTGAAATTTTGCACCCCCCACGGGCTACCGTTTGACAGTATCTCTATGCCTTGCCGTGCTTGATTTTTTCAGTATCCTAATGACAACGCTGTATTGCACCTCTGCGTTTTCATCCCTAACATTGAAAGCCGACGCCTTCCGACTTTCCCGTCTAAAGCCTCGGCAGTTCCCCCACGCTCAAATCATGCCATCCGTCCATCTTCATCCTCAATGCAATACTTCAATTTGGTTACAGCTTTTTGGCAAATTCCCTGATTTCGTTCATCTTGTTGGCAGATTTGTTCTCATCGCCATGCGCGGTAATGACGCCAGTATTCTCCATGTTGACATAGGCAGTAAAACCTTTGAACTGGGCAATAGCCGCATCGTAAACTCCCGGCGAGTGGGAAGACAGAAGAAGAGCGCCCTTTTTTGCCTTGAGAGGTTTGCCAATGCAGCAAAGCCTCTGGATCGCGGCCTCCATTTGCGCTGTCATGACGAAATAGTAAATCGGGGATGCGAAAACGATCATGTCTGCCTCTTTGTAGGCCGGTAATATCTTTTCAAAATCATCCTTTTGCACGCAAGCGCCCTCGCCTTTGGTATGGCAGTATTCACAGGCCATGCATCCCGCGATCTTCATGCGTCCGACCTGGTATTCCGCCACTTCATGACCGGCGGCTTCGGCTCCCTCACGGAATGCCTGTACCATAGCGGATGTGTTTTCTTTCCTCGGACTTCCGTTAAAAACTGCGATTTTCATTGTGTACCCCCCTAAAAATGATAATTCTGCTTTATTATTTTACGCCATATCCCTTCTTTCCTGCAACAAAAAAACGCACAGCCGAAGCCGTGCGCATCATTTGTTTTATACGCGGATTTCCGAGCCGTCCTTGAAGGTAACGCCAATGTCTCCTTTGCCGTAAACCGTCATGCATTCGACCAGCGTTCCCCATAGGCCCTCGTCGAACTCCGTCAATGCTGCATCCCGTTGTTTTATCGCCTTGTAGAAGGTTGCCAGCGTCTCTGCCGTGACTCGTTTCGCATGTATGGCTTGAACCGTCTCGTCGTGTTTGGCCTTCACTTCCTCGTAGCGTCTGACCAATTCGTCATACCGCTTGCCATATTCCTCTTGGTTCTGCGCGACGCGGGCGTTCTCGCTGATGCAGTTCTGCACCATATCTGCCACCACTTGCATCTCATTCGCCAGATTCCGTTGCTCGGCTTCGAGAGTGGCCGTGTCGCAAATTCGTGCCCGAACAGCCCGGAGGTTATCCAGCAACGCCTTCTTGCCGTCAAAGAGCTTATTGAACGCCCTGACGAAAGCTGTCTTGATTTCCTCCTCCGTCAAATGGGGCGTAGAGCATTTCTTGTCGCCAGCGAATTTGTGATTGCATTGATAAACAACACGGCGATACTTGTCTGTACTGTGCCACACTTTGGAGCCGTACCAATGCCCGCATTCCCCGCATTTAATGTGGTTGGCAAAGACAGTGATGCCGCTATAGCGTTTTCCGATCCTGCGCCGCTCGATTTCCGCCTGCACAAGGTCGAATGTTTCCGGGGGAATAATCGCCTCGTGATTTCCCGTCACGTAATACTGCGGCACTTGCCCCTCGTTCCTGACTTGCTTTTTCGTCAGGAAATCCACGGTGTAATTCTTTTGAAGAAGCGCATCGCCTTTCATCTTCTCATTCGTGAGGAGGCTTTGAATGGTTCGCGGGTACCATCGTTCCCCTCCTGTGGGGGACTTGATGCCACGCTTCATAAGTTCCCGCCCGATGGCCATATAGGAAAGCCCTGAAAGAAACATTTTGTAAATGAGCCGCACGATTTTCGCCTGCTCTGGATTAATCACAAGATTGCCGTCCTCTCCCCGGTCATATCCGAGGAAATGCTTGAATGGGACGGTGACCTTACCGTCTGCGAAGCGTTTTCTGTGTCCCCACGTTGTGTTCTCCGAGATGCTTCGCGCTTCCTCTTGGGCAAGGCTGGACATGATCGTGATCAAGAGCTCGCCCTTGGCGTCGAATGTCCAAATGGACTCTTTCTCGAAGTAGACCTCCACGCCATTCTCCTTCAGCTTTCGGATAGTCGCGAGGCTGTCCACGGTGTTCCGCGCGAAACGGCTGACGGACTTCGTGATGATGAGCTGGATTTTCCCGGCGAGGGCGTCCGCCACCATCCGCTTGAAACCTTCCCGGTGCTTGGTGTTCGTCGCCGTGATTCCCTCGTCCGTGTACATCCCGGCAAATTCCCAGTCTTCACGGCCTTTGATGTAATTCGTGTAATAATCCACTTGCGCCGCATAGCTGGAAATCTGGTCTTCGTGGTCGGTGGAGACGCGGGCGTATCCCGCCACTTTCCGCTTTGTCCTGCTGTCAATTGGAGCCGCCGTGAAGCGGCTGATGGTCGCGGGGATGGTGGTCACTGTTTTGGGCATTTCCCATTCGCCTCCTTCCATGCAATGTACTCGTTGAAGCCCATACCTGTCCCTTTCCTGCCGCCGCTACAGTTGTACTCGCTCCACACGGCTTTTCGCTCCGGCGTCCAGCAGTCCCGCTTCGCCGTGCTCCTCCATGTTACCGTTTTCTCTCGCCCGTCCTTGAAATGAAAGACGAGGCTGCCGTTATCCGGGACGCTGACGAAATCAACCCGTGCAGCGAAAGCATCCTCATCAAATTCCGACATCTCCATTGCTTCGGCACATGCCTGCCGAAGACATCGCTCAGGTATATCTTTTATGGAGCAATGGCCTAATGCGCCTTTTCGCGTGCCGCACTCCCAGCTGACGATTTCATCACCCAGTCGGGAAATTTTTGCTCTGTTTTTCCTCACATTCCGCATGAGACTTTTCCCACATTGGCCGCACTTGATTTTTCCCGTGAAGCAAGTAATGTTCAAGGACTTGTTGGCAAGAGCTCCGAGTGCTTTTCTTCGCGCCATCTCCCGTTGCACATAGTCGAAGGTCTCTTTATCGATAATGGCTTCATGGGTATTCGCGACAAAGTACTGCGGCAATTCGCCACGGTTCTTTTTGCGCTTATGCGTCAACGGATTTTCAATGTACTCTTTTTGAAGCAGCAGATTGCCCGTGTAAGTGACGTTCGTCAAGATTACCTTTATATTGGAATCCACGAAACGACAGCCTTTCACAGTCTTGATTCCCTCGGCATCAAATTCCCGCTCCGTCTCCAGCCTTGATTTCCCATCGAGGAAGTTCTGGAAGATGCGCTTCACAACAGCGGCTTCCTCGGGGATGATAACAAGATGGTCTCCATCCCAGCGATAGCCCAGCAATCTCGGTCGCCCGTTTGGGATTCCGCACTCGAAGCGTTTTCTCGTTCCCCATTTGACGTTGTTGGAGATGCTGATGCTTTCCTCCTGGGCGAAACTGGCCAGGATCGACAGCATGACCTCGCCGCTGGCTTTGAGGGAGCTGATGTTTTCTTTCTCGAAGCGCACCTCCACGCCGATGGATTTCAAATGACGTATCGTTTCCAACAGGTCGACGGTGTTCCGGGCAAAGCGGCTGATGGATTTCGTCAAAACGATGTCTATCTTGCCCGCCTCACAATCTCCAATCATCCGCAGGAACTCAGCACGTTTCTTGGTGCTTGTGCCGGAGATGAATCTGTCAGCATAAACGCCAGCGTATTCCCATTCCGGATTTCTTTGGATCAGATTGCTGTAATGGCTGACCTGCGCCGAAAGGGAATGGTTCAGCCGGTCAGTCTCCATCGAGACGCGGGCGTAAGCAGCAACGCGCTTCTTCCCTTGAATCTGCGGAGCGGTCGGCTCAATCCTCTCAATCTTCCGCATGGCTTCGGCCTCCTTTCTACCGCTATATCTATCACTCCGTGTCCGCGTTAAGTCAACGATATATCGGCAAAAAGTGTGCCGAGGGCG
>JAGAZS010000258.1 GCA_017939945.1 Schwartzia sp. (in: firmicutes) | reverse complement strand
GGTGGGACGGTACCGCGCGGTTCGCGCCGAAGCGGGGCAGACGCTGGCTTTCGGCATGGCGGCGAACGGTTGCCGGGGCTATCTCGCGGTGCGCGGCGGCGTCGACGTGCCGCTTGTCATGGGCAGCCGTTCCACGGATATGAGCGCGAAGCTCGGAGGTTTTGAGGGGCGTCCGCTGAAAGCGGGGGACGTTTTGCCGACGATTCCGGACGGCGGCTGGACGCCGTCGGATTTGCGGTATGATTTGCCCGTTTATGAGAGCGCGGCGGAGGTTCGCGTGATTCCCGGACCGCAGGAGGATTTTTTCACGGCGGCGGGCGTCGAGACATTTTTCTCGACCGGATATGAGATCAGCCCGGACAGCGACCGCATGGGGCTGCGTCTCGACGGCGCGGCAATCGAGAGCGTCGGCAGCACGGACATCGTTTCCGACGGCATCGTGTTCGGCTCGATACAGGTCACGTCGGGCGGAAAGCCGATCATCCTGATGGCCGACCATCAGACGGCGGGCGGCTACGCGAAAATCGGGACGGTCTTGTCGCTCGACCTGCCGAAGCTGGCGCAGGCGAGGCCGGGGGATACGGTGCGGTTCACGCGCATCAGCGCGGAGGACGCGCAAGCGCTTTACGATACTGCTCTCTGTTAAGATTTTCAATCTTTACAGAGAGTGCATGAGACGGCATTTGCGCCTACGGCGCAAATGTAGCCTGCAAAGCAGGCGTATCTCAGGTCAAAATTTTATGGAAAATTTTGGTCTGAGATAAGTATGAAAGGAAATGAACAGAATGGACTACAGCAAAGCAAAGCCCGCCGAGGTGCGGAAGCTGATTCGCGAAGGAAAACTCTCAGGGCAGACGTCCGGCATGTGCGACGGCTACGCGCAGGCAAACCTCGTGATACTGCCGAAGGACGTCGCCTATGATTTCCTGCTGTTCTGTCAGCGGAATCCGAAGCCCTGCCCGCTGCTCGAAGTCAGCGACGTCGGCTCACGGCTCCTGCACACGATAGCCGACGGCGCGGACATCGCCACCGATTTGCCGAAATACCGGCTTTACAAGAAGGGCGAGCTGGCCGGAGAATATACGGATGTGTCGGAGCTCTGGCGGGACGATTTCGTCAGCTTCCTGATCGGGTGCAGCTTCTCCTTCGAGGGCGACCTGTTGGCGGCGGACGTGCCCGTGCGCCAGATCGAGGAAGGGAAGAACGTGCCGATGTACGACACGAATATTCCCTGCGAATCCGCCGGCGTTTTCCACGGCAACATGGTCGTATCGATGCGGCCGCTGCCGCACGCGCTGGTGCCGAAGGCGGTGCTGATCACGGGGCAGATGCCGCGCGTGCATGGTGCGCCTATCCATATCGGCGCCCCGGAGGCGATCGGCATAAAGGATTTAGCGCACCCCGATTACGGCGACGCGGTCACGATCCGCGACGGTGAGGTTCCGGTCTTCTGGCCCTGCGGCGTCACGCCGCAAAACGTAGTGATGCAGTCAAAGCCGGAGCTGGTAATCACCCACGCCCCCGGCCACATGCTGATTACCGACGTAAAGAACGTGAACCTGAAATATTGAGGAAGTGAATGAAATGGCAAAAGTAGATCTCAACTGCGATATGGGCGAGAGCTTCGGCAACTACGTCTGCGGCATGGACGCGGACGTGGTGCCGCACATTTCCTCGGCGAACGTCGCCTGCGGCTTTCACGCCTCCGACCCGTTGGTGATGGAAAAGACCGTTGCGCTCTGCAAAAAAAGCGGCGTAGGCATTGGCGCCCATCCGGGTTTTCCCGACCTCGTAGGCTTCGGGCGGCGGCAGATGCAGGTCAGCGCCGACGAACTCCGCACGATGGTCATTTACCAAGTCGGCGCGCTGAAAACCTTCTGCGACGCGGCGGGCATGAAGCTCCAGCACGTCAAGCCCCACGGCGCGATGTACAACATGGCGGGCAAGGACGAGAACATGGCGCGCGCGATTTGCGAGGGCGTTTACGCCGTCGATTCGTCGCTGATCCTGCTCGGCCTTTCCGGCTCGAAGCTCGTGGAGGCGGCGAAAAAAATCGGACTCCGTGCGGCAAGGGAAGTCTTCGCCGACCGCGCCTATGAGGAGGATGGCTCCTTGGTGGCAAGGAGCAAACCGGGCGCGATGATCACGGACGAGGATGAAGCCATAGCGAGAGTCGTCTCGATGGTAACGGAACATAAGGTCAAAGCAATCACGGGCAAGGAAATCGCCATAGAGGCGGACAGCATCTGCCTGCACGGCGATTCACCGAAGGCGGTTCTCTTCGCGGAAAAAATCAGCGCCGCGCTGAAAGCGGCAGGCGTAGAGATCGTGGCGATAGCGGACGTCATCGACTGACACAGGCATATAAATTAAGGGGCATGGCATACTGCCATGCCCCTGTTTTGTGTGTGATACTATGATCGTAGGTCGCTTTACAATTTCCTTATATTGCGTTACAATGTGAATGAAATTACTTGACAGGAGGGGATAACCGTGGCTGCGACAAAAACCTTGAATCTCCGTGTGGACGCGGAATTGAAAGCGCAGGCGGAGCATATTTTTTCCGAGCTGGGGCTCCCAACGTCCACTGCGATTACGATGTTTCTGAAATCCGTGGTGCGCTATGGCGGATTGCCTTTTGAAACGCGATTGCATACCGATGTG
>JAGAZS010000029.1 GCA_017939945.1 Schwartzia sp. (in: firmicutes) | reverse complement strand
TTTTCCCGAGCGACGTGGGACAATGACCATATCAACAAACACCAGAATGCCCAAGGATATCAGGGAGGCAATACCATGAAACAGAAAACATACTGCGCAAACACCATGGAAGAACTGTCGGCAGCACTGGCGGAAATCGCGGCGTCCGACGAATACCGCGAGGCGTCGGACGTGCTCGTCCATGTGCTTTCGGATCTTTTGCCGCAGGCGCGGGCGGCGGAGGTGCTGGCGAAGATCCGAGCCGCGCTGCCCCGCGCGAAGACCATAGGGCTTTCCGTCAACAAGTTCCGTGAGCGGGCGGACGAGGCACTGAAAAACGTGCGGCTTTCCGTGTGCTGTTTCGAGCGCTCGAAGGTGGAGGTGCGCGAGTACGGCGCGGAGGGCGATCTCACGGCGCTGGGCGCGAAAATCGCGGCGGAGCTTTCCGCCCGTCCCGAGATCAAGGGCGTCGAGATTTTCCACGGCGGCAGCTCCGTCGCCGTCGAGGATTTCCTCGCGGCGGCGACGGAAGGCCATGAGGACGTCCCGTTTTTCGGCTCGGAAATGCAGACGACGGATTTCGCGAAATACGACGAACGCGCTTGCCGCAATTTCTTCAAGGAAATGGCCGAGGGCGTCGTGGGCGAGCTTTTCATCATGGGCGAGACCGTGCGGAAGGTCGGACTGGTGCTGGCGTTCTACACGGGCGATGACCTTCACATCAAGGCGGACGCGGTCTTCGGATGGAAAACGCTGGGCCGCGAGCTGGTCGTGACCGAGGCGGAGGACGAGTTTATCGCCGCGCGGATCAACGATATGCCCGCGACGGAAATTTACCGCAAATATTTGCAGGTCATGCCCGACGAGTATTTCCTGTTCAACATCTGCGAATTCCCGCTGGTGCAGAAGCAGGGCGACCGGCTGCTGCCCCGCGTGCCGCCGATGCACGACGAGCAGCACCGCCTGTATTTTATGGGGCACGTCCGTGCGGGCGACCGGTTGCGGCTGACCTACGGCAATTCCGCCGACATCCTGTTCAACACTTGGCAGGCCAGCGAAGATATGCGCCTGTTCGGGCCGGAGCATATCCAGCTGATTCCCTGCGCGAACCGCACGTTGTTTTTGAAGGAACAGGCGCATTACGAGGCGGAGATGTACAGCCGCTACCTCGCGCCCGTGGTCTTCGGCGGCAGCGCCGAGCTTTACCGCTTCAAAGGCTACGGCGGCGTGCTGAACAGTACGTTGATTGCCGTCGGCATGCGCGAGGGCGAGGCGAAGGTCGCGCCGCCGACGGAGTGCCCGATGCAGGCGTTGGCGGGGTCGGCGCATTTCGTGCCGCTCTCCGATCGGCTGGCGGCTTTCGTGGACGTGGCCTCGCAGGAACTGGCGGAGGAAACGAAAAAAGCGAAAGCTGCGAATGTCGCCAAGTCCCGTTTCCTGTCGAATATGTCCCATGAAATCCGCACGCCCATCAACGCCATCATGGGCATGAATGAAATGATCCTGCGGGAGGCAATCCATCCCGCGATCCACGAATACGCCGAGAATATCCGCTCCGCCAGCGAAAGCCTTTTGGGGCTTGTCAACGATATTCTCGACTTCTCGAAAATCGAGGCGGGCAAGATGGAAATCCTGCCCGTGGAGTACGAAATCAGTTCCGTGCTGAACGATTTGGTGAACATGGTCAAGACACGGGCGGAGAAAAAAGGCCTGGAGCTCCACGTCGAGGCGTCGCCGGAACTGCCCACGCTGCTGTTCGGCGACGAAATCCGCATCAAACAGGTCGCGACGAATATCTTGACGAATGCGGTCAAATACACGGAAAAAGGCAGCGTGACGCTCCGCGTATCCTTTGAGAAAGCGGGCGGGCAAAGCATCCTTCTGCGCTTTGACGTCCGGGATACGGGCATCGGCATCAAGCCCGAGGACCTCGACAAACTTTACAACGCCTTCGAGCGCATCGAGGAAGCGCGGAACCGCACCATCGAGGGAACGGGCCTCGGCATGAATATCACGAAGCGGCTGCTGGAACTGATGGGCAGCCGCCTTGAAGTCGAGAGCGTCTACGGCGAAGGCTCGACCTTCTCCTTCACGGTGGAGCAGCGGGTCGTGAACTGGTCGCCCATCGGGAATTTTGAGGAAGCGTACCGCCGGGCGGCAGTACGGCAGCAGGCGTATCGCGAGAGCTTTACCGCGCCGGAAGCCCAGGTACTGATCGTGGACGACACGAAAATGAACCTGACCGTCATGCGCGGCCTGCTCAAAGCCACGAAGGTGCAGCTTGACGAGGCGGAAAGCGGGCAGGAAGCGTTGGCGCTGACGGAAAAAAAGAAATACGACGTGATTTTCCTCGACCATCGGATGCCGGGCATGGACGGCGTGGAGACGCTGGTCTCCCTCCGGATGCAGCTGCACGGGAAAAACAGCGAC
>JAGAZS010000257.1 GCA_017939945.1 Schwartzia sp. (in: firmicutes) | reverse complement strand
CCCGGCGATTTTTTCGATGGCGTCATGCCATGGGCAATATATATATTGCGGCGTCAGGTTTTTTAAACGTCTCTCGTCGGAGAAATATTGTTCTACACAGAATAACGCATGCGTCATATCCGATATGCAGGCAACTTCCCAGTAAATTTGCGGCTCCCAGTCATAGTATCCAAGCGCCCATATACGATAGGGAATCGCCTCGATCTCATCATGGATCATCGAATGTGACGTATATTCAATCCAGCTGTCGGTTTCAAAGTCATAACCAAATGAGCGTGCAAGCATACTGTCGCCCCCTCGCATCTTATGCTTCCGTCAGTTCTCTGGATAATCTGCTTATCTTTCGTACGACGCCGTCTTTTGTAGAAATGTGCAGGACGCTGTTATCCTCGAATTGCTTGATGTAGGAGATTGTGCCATCCGCATGCTTGTAATTGGCAATATAATCGTCAGGTTTTTTAAGTTCTTTCCCAATCGTCAAGTTTCCGTACGACATACCGCCGGCTGACAAATCGAATCTCATCAATGTGGAATCCTTTTCTCTGAAACGGAAGGTCACCCCGTTATTCAACTCGATGATTTTTGCAGATCCCTCCATATATTCACTCGTCTTATGGGCGTCCTGGATATAGCTCTCCGCCTCATATTCCATCGGCTGAAGAAAAATCAACGACGCAGCAAGCAACAAACCGAACAGCATATTCCTCACCCTTTCCCGGACCTTTGTTCCCTTCTATTCGCGATAACCGCATTCTTCTCCCGGCAATCTCCTTACCTCTTGCCTGAAGTGTATCATCTTTTTTTCGTCGCGTGTCGGAAAAATGATGTGTGGTTAGTTCATGTGATTCAAAAAAACCGCTCGCCTTATATCACATACAGGATAAATAGCGGGCAGCGCCGCTCCATAATGCGGAGAAGCCGCAGGCGCTCCCGCACCCAGTTTGCGGAATTTCCGCGCCTATTCCGCGTCTTCCTGTCATTGTCTTCCTCTTTCATATACGCATACCACCAATCGATCAGGACGCCGACGCTTCTGCGATTGACGACATACGGGGAAAAATGGGCGAAAGCATCTTGCGTTTCCGGGCGGTTGAACAGCGGCTTCCCGTATTGGAACGCCTCCATAGGCGCCGCGCCGCCCAAATATATTTGCGGCATCCTTGAAAGCCGCCAAAGGAACGGTACATCCGCTTCGTCTCCTCACGGTAAAAACGAAGCGCAGCCCGGATCGCAGCAGGCCCCGCCATGCGCGGCGCCGTCGTGCGGAACCGGCGCTGCGTCTCCTCCTCTGCGAAGAACGGACGGCTGGCGCGCTCCATCACGGCAAGGAACGACTCCCTCTTCTCCATGTCCGCAAAGGACAACGCGGAAAAGTCGAACACTCGCCGTCCCCAACGCGGGAAATAGAACGCCCCGCATCGCGACACGGACTTCCGGGATTCCTGCTTCGAGTACTCGGAAAGCTCCCCGTAGGTCATCGCCGATATTCGAAGCGCCCGCTCCAAAGGCATCTCCAGCAAATAAAAAAGCCGATACATAATGATTCCCCCTTTTCAGGATTTTCATATGTACCGGCAAAAAAAGCCAAAAAGACCAGTACATATGTTTATCATATATATTGGCCTTTCAAAATCGGTATTGATTGTGGAAAGTATTGTACTATATCAGCGGAATTTTTGCAAGCCTAATTTCAATTTGAAAATACAATTTCACTGGCGAATTGTCAAGCTAAGTGCAACAATTTTGAATGATATACCTCAAATGGTGTTCTGTAGCCAAGACACTTTCGTGGACGTTTGTTGAGTTCATCGAATTTCTCTTGGATGTAGGAATCGGGAATGTTCGAAATATCTTTCCCTTTCGGAAAGTATTCTCGCAGCAATCCGTTGGTGTTTTCATTCGTACCGCGCTCCCACGGATGGTGGGGCAATGGGAAATAGAACTTCACTTGGTCCAGCTCTGCTGTGACTTCTGCGTGCTTTGCAAACTCCTTGCCTCGGTCGGGCGTGATGGAGCGCAACGGTTCTGCCCGTAACGCTCGGATCATGACCTCGTTGACAGCATCCGCATTCTTAGCTTCAGCCTTCCCGCCCACCAGGTAGCGGCTCTTTCGGTCTACCAGTGTCACGAGACACGCCTTTCCTATGACACCTGCCACGGTGTCGCCTTCCCAATGCCCGCGACGGGAACGATTGGCGGCTCCGGCGGGGCGCTGGCTGATGTCATTGCTGATCCTGATCTTCCCGCGCCGCTCTTCGTGCGACTTGGTATGGCGTGTTTTGCCGCGGTGCCGCAACTTTCGGATGACGCCCCTGCTGCCATGGGAACGGGGGCCGGTGTCGAACGTACCGCTGTAGATGGCACGGTAAATTGTTGCATAGCTGATGACAGTCCGCTTCCGTTCCAACGCCAATCGTCCGGCAATCTGTTCGGGCGACCACTGGTGCTCCAAGAACTTTTCCTTGACTGTTTGGAAAAGGATTGGATCGTCAAGGCGTTTGCACGGGCGGCAAGCCTTTCTTCGCTTGGAATACATCTGCTGCGCGGCGGACGGGAGATACTGTCCTCCGCTACAGTTCCGCCTGAGTTCGCGAGATATGGTGGACTTGTCCCGTCCCAGTTCTTTCGCAATCTCAGTGACGGAATATCCTTTCGCAGAAAAATAGAGTAGCTTTTCACGCTCTTCCAGTGTAAGATGTTTGTAATGGCACATGGCTTCCTCCTTGTGATGTTGTCTTCGCAAACACCATTATAACAGGAAACCTGTGTCATTCTTTATCTGTTGCACTTAGATTGTAAATCTAAGATAATAAAAATAAGCATAGAGAAATATTGAACGAAATACGTCGGCAGTTAGGGGGGCATGAACGGATGTCGGAAGAGAAGAGGAACGACGCGCTTGTCGGCGCGAAT
>JAGAZS010000028.1 GCA_017939945.1 Schwartzia sp. (in: firmicutes) | reverse complement strand
CGTGGCTGACGCCCAGCGCTGCTTTCCGCAGGATGTCGTAGCCGATCACGAGATAAGGGACGATGTAAAGCGCGCCGAGCATCCATCCCTCGACCGGTACGAATTCCAGCGCAACGAGCAAGGCCGCCGCGATAAGAATCCGCACCACCATGATTTTCTGTTTTTCCGTCATAAAGCCGCACCTTCTTTAAGAGTGAAGAGATTTGTTCACTAACTACTACCCACTATCAGATGAACACTTCGCAGTCCGGCTCGACCTTTTTGCAGGCTTCGCGAACCTTCGGCATCACGACGGCGGGATCGGCGCCCTCGGCGAACTCGATGGTCATCTTCTGGGCCATGAACCCGACGGCTGCCTTGTCGACGCCCTCGACCTTCGCGGCGGCCTCCTCCATCTTCAGCCCGCAAGCCGCGCAATCCACTTCGATTTTGTACTTCTTTTTCATAATGTATTCCTCCTAAAAAATATTTTAATTGTTTACATGAACATTTAATCACATATTAAATAAAAAAGCAAGAGGTTTTTGATAAAAATTTTTATAAAACCACAGAAACCTTATTCTCTCGGCGAATATTCGAATGACTTGTGATATAATAGAAAAAATCCGCAAAGGAGGCTTTCGGATGAAAAAGGCATTGATTACAGGGATCCGGGTGACGGTATCGGACAGAACCTGCGGATGGAATCGAGGATTTTTTGTACGGCGGTGTGAGGAAGGGCAACGACGAGGAGGATTGAACCGGTGCGACTGGTATATATGAACGGCGGCCTGGGAAACCAGATTTTCCAGTATGTCTTTTTCCGGTGGCTTGAAGTCGAAACGGGCGAAAGCTGCATCATCGATGACACAGCTTTTTTTGGATCTAACGTGCCGCATAACGGATATGAGCTTGAGCGATTGTTCGGCGTGCGAAAAAAACGACTGAGCCGCTTCTTCCCGTCGGAGGCATTGCAGGAAATGGTTCAGCAAAGGGAAAAGGGCGTCGGCATTGCGCAGCAAATCCTGGACGCGGGGAATGCGATTAAGGTTATTCGAGAGCGCAGTGCAACAAATATTTCGTTCAGCGGGGAAATCACGTTGGTGGACGAAACTCCGCAGGCGGTACGAAAAGTAATAGCGGATGATTGCTATTATTACGGGTATTGGCTCGGTGATGCCTTTTGGATGGACTTTCCCAAGGTCATTTTGACGGAATTGGTTTTTCCCGAAATTGAAGAAGCGGAAAACCGCACGCTGGCGCAGAGGATGAGTGAAGAAAGGCATTCGACGGCGGTACATATCCGGCGCGGCGATATGGCGAAGCTGGGCTGGGCGACTTCACCGGATTGGTATCGGGCAGCGCTGGCCAAAGCGGAGGACATTTGGCAGCCCGAGCATTATTATCTCTTTTCGGACGATTTTGCGTGGTGTGCAGAGCACATGGAAGATTTGGGGCTCAAGGACGTCCGGGACCGGCTTGTCGTGGTGGACGGCAACAGAGGTGATCGGGCCTATGTCGATATGCAGCTCATGTCTTTGTGCGCGCATCGTTTGATTCCGCGCAGTTCTTTCAGCTTGGCAGCCAATATGTTTTGCCGTCGTGCTGATAAATTGAATTTGGTTGCTTGGTGAGGGTATAATATTATGAAAGTTTTGGTCACGGGCGGCGCCGGGTATATCGGCAGCCATGCGAACCGTTTCTTGGCTCGGCAGGGCGTCGAGACCGTCGTTTTGGACGATCTCTCCAACGGTCATCGCGAGGCGGTGACGGACGGGCGGCTGGTCGTCGGCGATATGGGCGATCGTGCGCTGCTGGACGATTTGATGGCGGCGGAAAAATTTGACGCGATCATGGATTTCGCCGCGTTCATCGAGGTCGGGGAGTCGGTGGAAAATCCGGCCAAGTATTACGAGAACAACGTGGTGAAGCTGAAAACGCTTTTGGACGCGGCGGTCGCGCACGATATCCGCTATTTCGTGTTTTCGTCGACGGCGGCGGTTTTCGGCGAGCCGCGCTATGTGCCGATCGACGAGGACCATCCGAGGGAGCCGATCAATCCCTACGGCATGACGAAGCGTGTCGGCGAGGCGATGCTGGCCGATTACGGGCGAGCCTACGGGCTGGTCTCCTGCGCGTTTCGCTATTTCAACGCGGCGGGAGACGCGCCCGACGGGATCATCGGCGAGGCCCACGAGCCGGAGTCGCATCTGATTCCGCGGGTGCTGCGGGCGGCGAAAAACGGAGTCGCGATGAAGGTCTTCGGCACGGACTACGACACGCGGGACGGAAGCTGCGTCCGCGACTATGTTCATGTGGAGGATTTGGCGGAGGCGCATTATCTTGGTCTTCGTTATATTATGGAAAGAAACGGGAGCGAGCAGTTCAATCTCGGCAGCAGCGAGGGCTTCACGGTGCTGGAGCTGATAAAAGAGGCGGAGCGCGTGACGGGCGGCAAGATCCCCTATGAGCTTGCGGAGCGCCGCCCCGGCGATCCGGCGACGCTGATCGCGGCCAACAAGAAGGCACGGGAAATTCTCGGCTGGGAGCCGAAACGGAGCGATTTGGGAACTATTTTGAAGGACGCCTGGAATTGGGAGCAGAACCGAAAGTATTAGTGGGGTCAGTATTTAGTGAGTAGTGGTTAGTGAGTAGTGATTAGTGAGGATATTAGGGAGGTTTTCATCATGGGAGTCGTCGGAGCTGTTGTCGTGCCGCATCCGCCTTTGATCATGCCGGAGATCGGGCGCGGCGAGGAGAAGAAGATCCAGCCGACCATTGACGCGTACCGCGAGGCGATGCGGCGCATGGCGGCACTGAAGCCGGATACGGTAATCATTTCGAGTCCCCACGCGACGATGTACGCCGATTATTTCCATATCTCGCCGCGCGATCACGCGGAAGGAAATTTCGGCAATTTCCGCGTGCCGGGGCTGAAGCTCTCGGCGAATTACGACACGGAACTTGTGAAAACCTTGTCGCGCTGTATGTCGGAAGCGGGCGTGGACGGCGGCACGGGCGCGGAGCGGATGCCGGAGCTCGATCACGGCACGATGGTTCCGCTGCGTTTTGTGCAGGAGGTCATGCCCGATGTGAAAATAATCCGCGTCGGCCTTTCCGGACAATCGACCCGCGCCCATTACCGGTTCGGGGAATGCGTGGCGCGGGCGGCGGAGCTTCTGAACCGCCGCGTGGTCTATGTGGCTTCCGGCGATCTCTCCCATAAACTGAAGGCCGACGGCCCTTACGGTTTTGCCGCCGAAGGTCCGGTCTTTGACAAGGAGTGCATGGAAGCGCTGGCGAAGGGGGATTTCCTGCGGCTGCTGTCGATCGATTCGGAGCTTTCCGAGGGAGCGGCGGAGTGCGGGCTTCGATCGTTCTGGATGATGGCGGGCGCGCTGGACCGTCGGAAGGTCGAGTGCGAGCAGCTTTCCTATGAAGGGCCTTTCGGCGTCGGCTACGGCGTGGCGTCTTTCATCGTCGGCGAGCGCGACGAGAGCCGCGCTTTCGGGGCGTTGTTCGAGAAAGCGCAGAAGGATCGCCTCGCGGCGCGGAAGGCGGCGGAGGACGAATATGTGAAATTGGCACGGATGAGTCTGGAGACATTCGTGAAAACGGGAAAACAGGCCGAGGTGCCGAAGGATTTGCCGCCGGAGCTTTCGGGGAAAAAGGCGGGTGCTTTCGTCTCGCTGAAAAAGGACGGGATGCTGCGTGGCTGCATCGGAACGATCCTGCCGGTCACGGAAAGCCTCGGTGCGGAAATCGTGCGGAACGCGGTGTCGGCCTGCTCGGAGGATCCGCGGTTCAGCCCGGTGACCGAGGATGAGCTGGAAGATCTCGTCTACAGCGTGGACGTGCTGACCACGCCGGAGCCGATTGCCTCGGACGAGATGCTCGACCCGAAGCGGTACGGCGTCATCGTCGAGAGCGGCGGGCGGCGCGGCTTGCTGCTGCCCGACCTCGCGGGCGTAGACACCGTGGCCGAGCAGCTCTCGATCGCGTGCCGAAAGGGCGGCATCGACCCCAACGGTCCGGTGAAGCTCTGGCGGTTTGAGGTGGTAAGGCACCATTGAGGGGAGAAAAAATGGCGAACAAAGCGATTTGCCCCGTCTGTTTTCACCACTGCGCTCTTTCCGAAGGGCAGACGGGGCTTTGCCAGGCGCGGGGAAACCGGGGCGGCGAGGTCGTCAGCCTTTCCTATGGGCTTGTGACCTCGATAGCGCTCGATCCCGTCGAGAAAAAGCCATTCAGCCGCTGGCAGTCCGGAAAATATATCCTGTCTGTCGGTACCTTCGGCTGCAATCTTTCCTGCGCGTTCTGCCAGAACGCGTCAATCTCGCAAGTCGGCGAAGAGGCGGAAACGGATTCGCTGTCCCCGGAGCGGCTGGCCGATCTCGCGAAGGAGTTCGTTTCCCGGGACAATGTGGGCGCGGCCTTTACCTACAACGAGCCGCTGATCGGATGGGAATACGTCTATGATTCGGCAAAGCTGCTGCACGAGAAAGGCCTTCTTGTCGCGCTGGTCACGAACGGCACGGCGGAGCCGGAAATATTGGAAAAACTGCTGCCCTATGTGGACGCGATGAACATCGATCTGAAAACATGGTCGGCGGAAAGCTATAAAAAACTCGGCGGCGATCTCGATACGGTGAAGCGTACGATTACGCGGGCGGCGAAGTCCTGCCATGTGGAAGTGACGACGCTGGCGGTGCCGGGAATCAGCGACAGCGTCGAAGACATGGACAGGGAAGCGGCGTGGCTGGCCTCGATTTCCGAGGAGCTGCCGCTTCATATCAGTCGCTATTTCCCGCGCTGGAAAATGAACGAGCCGATGACGCCGATGGCGACGATGGAAAAGCTGTGCGAAACGGCGCGGCGGCATTTGAAGTATGTGTACGCGGGGAACTGCTATTAGAAAGGAGACACGCCATGCGGCGCGATTACAGTTTTGATTTTGACGACGAGGTGCGGCAGACCTCGTCGACGCATCGGCTCAATATGCATCCGGTGATCGAGCCGGAGCCGGACGGCCCGATGTTTTCGCGCGGGCAGAAGACGGGCATGATGCTGTCGGCGGTGCTGTTCGTCTACGCGCTGGTCTCGGGGGATGTGCCGCTGGCGTTTTTGACGCTGTCCCTTTTGATGTTCCTGCTGCGCCCGTTGGCGGAAAACCTGGTCGGCGTCTGGCTCGGCAACGTGATGAAGGGCTTTGCGATGGCGCTGGGCATGGGTGCGGTTGTGCTGGCCTTTTTATGACGGCGAAAGATCAAGGCTGGGGGGAATGACGGATGGACGAAAACAAGAAGCGCGACGGTCATTTTTACCGCGCGCTTTGTTGGTCGACCTTTTGGATCAGCGCGCTGACGGTGGGCGGCGGCTTCGTCATCATTTCGCTCTTGAAGGCGAAATATGT
>JAGAZS010000256.1 GCA_017939945.1 Schwartzia sp. (in: firmicutes) | reverse complement strand
ATCTGGCTCAGGTCGCCGGTCACGACCATTTTCGAGCCGACGCCGAGCCGCGTCAGGAACATTTTCATCTGCCGGCTGGTGGTATTCTGGGCTTCATCGAGAATGATGAAGGCGCTTTCCAGTGTGCGCCCGCGCATATAGGCCAGCGGCGCAATCTCGATGATTCCCTTCGTCAATAGTTTTTGGTAGGTCTCGACGCCGAAAATGTCCTGGAGCGCGTCGTAAAGCGGGCGCAGATACGGGTCGACCTTGTCCTGCATATCGCCGGGCAAAAAGCCGAGCCGTTCCCCCGCCTCGACGGCGGGCCGCGTCAGGATGATCCGCGAGACGTCCCGCGTCCTGAGCGCCCGCGCCGCCATGACCACCGCCAGATACGTCTTGCCTGTTCCGGCGGGGCCGATGCCCAGCGTCACCGCGTGGCGCTGAATTGCCGCGAGATACGCTCGCTGTCCTGTGGTCCGTGCCCGCACCGCTTTTCCTTTTTCCGTTACGAGAATCGTATCGCCCCACATCGCGTGCAGCTCGTCGGCCCGATCTTCCCGCGCCAGTTTCGCGCCGTACCGGACCTCGTGGGGCGTAATCGGCACGCCCTGCCGGTACAGCCCCAAAAGCTCCGAGACGAGCCGCGCGGCCCGCCGCACTTCCTTTTCCTCGCCGGAAATCGAAAGCCCGTCGCCGCGGCTCACCACGCGGCAGGAAAACGCCTCCCCGATCGAACGCAAAAACTCGTCCTGCGCACCGAGCAGCGCAAACGCTTCCTCGCGGCTCTCAAACGCAATCGTCACTTCGTAAAAACCCAAACACATCCCGCTTTCCGTTTCACATTGCTTCATATTATATAGGAAACGACGAATAAGTCAATTCAAGGCAGGCCTCCCTCATTGCCAACCTTCGATGCGCAAGACGGGAATCGTCGCGCTATTGCGCGGAGAAGAAAAATCTGATACACTCGAAACAGTATTCATACATTCTATTTTTCAAGGAGACTTTCTGATGAAAAAATTTTTCGTATCCGTCGCGGCCGCATCTCTGATCGCCGGTACGGCAGCCTCGGCCTTTGCCGCCGCGAATCCCTTCGAGGACGTCCCCGCCGACCATTGGGCTTACGACGCCGTAGCGCAGCTCGCCTCCGACGGCGTGGTCGAGGGCTACGGCGACGGCTCGTATCGCGGCGATCAGGAAATCACGCGTTATGAAATGGCGCAGATGGTCGCACGGGCCATGACAAAAAATCTCTCCGCAGCCGACAAGACGTTGGTGGACAAATTGGCCGCCGAATTCGCCGGCGAGCTGAAGAGTTTGGGCGTCCGCGTCGCGGCTCTCGAAAAAAAGGCGGACAACATGAAGCTTCGCGGCATTGTCCGCTACCGCTATATCCACCGCACCAACGGAGCGGCGCCCATCGCGCCGGCCGCGCCGGGAGCGCCGGGAACCGACGACAGGATCAACGTCAACCAGGTCCTGCTCCGTATCGAGCCGACCATGCGAATCAACGAGCATTGGACGGGCAGGGCGCGTCTCAATTACGGCGGCTGGGACAACATGGACACGGCGCAGAACGAGAACACCGTCATGGTGGATCGCATTTACGCGCAGGGCGATTACAAGAACCTGAGCATCTGCCTCGGCAAGCTGCCCTATCGATCCAAGGCCGATTACGGCATGGTCACGGACGGTTCCTTCGCCGGTGGCTCGCTGATCGTCGGGAAGAAGGTCAAGGTCGCGCTGAACCTGGGCCGTTTCAACGATTCGGTCAACGCGCCGGTCGCTTTTGGCGACGACGCCCGCGCCTCGCTCCCGGGTACCAGCATTCTCAGCAATCGGGGCGAAGGAACGGCCTCCTACGGCAGCCTGGAAATTTACAACGACCGGAATGAAGCTCCCTTTGCTTACAGCGAACGGGAAAAGGAATTCACCTGGGGGGTCGGCTGGCACCATTTCAGCCAACGGAACGAAATGGATGCGCTGATCGACCGCGGCGCCTATGACATCCTGGCAATGGGCCTCGGCTATCGGTTCACGAAAAACCTGCAGTTGACAGGCGCATATTCCCATGCCTTCGGCGTCGATGCGGGGCCGAGGCTGAAAGCCATGAACGCCGCATGGGAAAGCGGCCAAAAAAATTCTTACGCCATCCAGCTTGATTACAAGGGCGCCCATCCGGGAAAGAAAGGCTCTTGGGGGGCGTTTGCCGCGTGGCGGCAGCTTGGCGGCTTTTCCAGTATGGGCTGGAACACCTACAAGGTCAACTACGTGCAGGACAGCGGCACGCGCGGCCTTGAGCTCGGCGTTTCGTGGACGCCGATGCCCGGGTTCATGACGAAGCTCCATTGGTTCCACGGGCAGAACATGAGCAAGTACAGCGGCGCGGCTTCCACGCGGGTCAACAGCGTCTTTTTCGAGGCGTGCTTCTACTTATGATTTCAAAAGAAAAAACAGAGGGCTGTCGCAGAAAGTGTTTTTCTTTCTGCGGCGGCCCTATTTTTGGCAGCGTTAATTTTCAGTCAATTCGAGAAATACTTGTCCTGCAAGCGGTTTCATCGTGTCCGCTTTTCCCATGAAAAAATCGACTTAAAAATTTTTTAAGTCGATTTTTTCATGCGACAGCCCCCTGTTTTTTGCGGTATTACCGAACCACGCCGGAGGACGCCACGGAATACCCGTCGCGGCCTCCGGTTTTCACTTGGTACAGCGCCCGGTCGGCGGCGTTGAACAAGTAATCATAGTTCGCGCCGTTCTCCGGATATATGGCGATGCCCATGCTGATCGTGATGTGGAAATCCGTGGTTCCCGCATCGATGGCGCGCGCCGCGTCCACCAGCTGCTTCGCTTTGTTTTCCACGTTCTCCCGCGTCAGGCTGCCCTCGATGAACACCACGAATTCGTCGCCGCCGAAGCGGCCGAGGCAGTCGCTTTGGCGGAAGACCTCCTTCAGCGCCGCCGAAAACTTTTTCAGGAGCTCGTCGCCGAATTGGTGGCCGTATGTGTCGTTCGCTTCCTTGAAGCGGTCCATGTCGATGATGTAGAATGCGCCGGTTTCGCCTTTCGGCATCGTTTTCAGCTTTTTCCGGACTGTTTCCTCGAAAGCGATCTTGTTGTAAAGCTCCGTGAGCCTGTCCGTTTCCGATTCCAGCTTGTAGCCGTCCCGCGAGATCCGCATGGCTTCCACGCGCCGCAGGGCGATCTCCAGATCCTTGTTTTTCTGCTGCAGGATCTCGTTCTGCTTTTTCTGGAGACGGTTCTTGGAGTGAAGGAAAAACAGCACAGCCAGTCCCGCAAACACAAAGCCGACGAACAACGCGATCCGCAGCGGGTATTGATCCAAAAGATAGGCCACGGAGAGAATGGGGCGGCTGTTTTCAAAAGCCAGCCGTTCCATCTCATTCTTGTCCAAGCGAAGTATCGACCCGTTCAGGATAATCTGCAAGATCGTCGGCTGCTTCGGCGACAAGGCCAGCGCGATGGGAATTTCCGCCATCTCGCGGTCGGCCTCCTCCAACGAGGGTCGATAAAACATCGTGTTCTCCCGGCGCAGGTACAAAGCAGGAATGTACGTTGTCTCATACACCCCCGCTTCCACAGCGTCCAGGCACTTCTCCACCGACTCCGCCGTGCGAACCCGTTGGTGATACTTTTTCGCGAAATACTGCTCCGCGCCGGGAAATCCAGCCGGAACGACCGCCACATTCCTGGCGGACGGCTGCATTTTTCCGTCCTTCCTGCGGATCACGGAAAATTTTTCCTCCCGGACATCCCCCGTGTAATAAACGTCCATCGCCGAAATCTCGTCAGCATAGGAAACGAACGCCATGTCCGCTTCCCCCGACATCAGCATCTGCCAAAGCTGCGGCTCCGACTCCGCCCGAAGGAATGAAAACTGGAGGCCGCTGTTCTCGGAGAGCAGGCGCAAAATATCCATGTACAAGCCGTTGGCCGTCCCGTCCTTCCTCATCTCGAAAAACGGGGCGAAATCGGGCAGTACCGCCACGCGCAGTTTCTTCGCCGACTCGACGAACCGCTCCGCGGTTTTTGTCGGGCGGGCGATGGACTGAAGCGCACGGTCCACATATTTTCCCTTCAGCGACGTCCCAAAACTGGGATTTACGGATTCGATGGTCAGCACGGCGTCCGTCAGCTCATCGCAGAGCGCCTGCTTGTCCGGCATCGTCATGAGCCGCGCCGGCACTACGGCAAAGCTCCGCTCGCTGAACATGCCCTGCTCCGCGTGCGAGCCGTTGTCGCACACGGCGTCAATCTCGCCGTTGCGCAGAGCCGCTATCATCGACGGCCCGTCGAAAAACGGACGCACCTTCGCGTGCCAATCGTTCTTCTCCATGAAGAACGAAATCGCGCTCTGGGTCAAATCGTCGACGACAAAACCGACAGTGACGCCCTTTGCCGACTGCGACAGCAAAGAAGGCCGGGGCGTATCGTCGATCCGATACCAATTCAGCAACGTCCAGTTCGGGACACCGCCGACAAAAATCATCCCGGCGGTGGTGATGCCGGGCGACACCGGCCCCACGAAATCCAGCTCGCCGCGCCGCAGACGTTCCACGCATTCCTGATATGTGCCATGTTCATAGATATACTGCCATCGCTTATGCTTCGAGACTTCGCTCAAATACCCCTTGAGTTGGTTCAGAAGCATTTGGTACGCGAACTTTTCCTGCAGCCCCGGCGGCTCCACCAGCCCGACACGGATGATCCGCCCGGAACCTGTGCCCTCTTCCGCCGTGACGGGCGAATAATGGCAGGAACATAGCATCAAGAAAAGCGCGAACAGAGCGCAAAAAAGCTTTTTCAAGCCGATCCCTTCTTTATGGAAAACAAAATATCAATAAACAGATTTATGAACCTATTGTCTCAAATTCTTTCGTATTATATATTCTTTTGATATGTTTTGCAAGGCTAAAGACGGGGGAGATAAGGTCTTCTTTTGCCGCTTGCAGGAAAATTTTATTATTCGTCGAAGAATAAGTGTGGAAAATTTGCCCGAAGCAACGAAGAAGAAAGAGGAGGAACATTTATGCTGCAGTGCAAGACTTTGAAAAAGACGGCAGGCATTCTGGCGATTGCCATTGGAATCTCATGCGGCGCGGTGGCTGCCGCATCGGAGGATCCGGCCCGGGACCGGCTCGATGAATACGCCGCCTATATCCGGGAGCACAAGATTTCGGATTTCGGCTACCCCGCAAATCACGACGTCCA
Organism: Schwartzia sp. (in: firmicutes); assembly: GCA_017939945.1. GTDB lineage: Bacteria > Bacillota > Negativicutes > Selenomonadales > Selenomonadaceae > RUG12372. The sequence continues at coordinate 1,821 of JAGAZS010000256.1, read as the reverse complement.
GCTCGAAGGGTTTTACGACTGGCTCGTGGAAAGCGGCGCTTACAAGGCCGTGTCGAACAACGCCGGCGATCCGTTCCAGATTCACGGCGGGCATTTGAACGCGCTGGCATTCGAGCGTGAGGTCATCGACTTTTTCGGGCCGCGCTACGGATTCGATCCGGACAATCTCTGGGGGCTCGTCACCTTCAGCGGCACCGACGGCAACGACCACGGCATCTATTTCGGCTCGAAGTATCTGGAGAAGAAGACCGGGAAAAAGCCGATCGTCTATGTGTCCGACGCCGCCCATTACTCGAATATGCGGCTGGTGGACCTGCAGAATCTCGACCTTCGGCTGATTCCCTCCGACGCCCATGGCCGCATGATTCCCGAGGAATTCGAGAAGGCTCTGGTCACCGACCGGCCCGCGCTGATCGTTTTCGCGATGGGGACGACCTTCAAGGGTGGCATTGACGATCAGGACGCGATCAACAAGATATTGGCGAAATATCCGTCCGTCGCGGTCTACCGTCATGTGGACGCGGCGCTCTTCGGCGGTTATCTGCCCTGGACGACCTTCAAGAACGCCGTGAACCGCAAATTCCACCCCTTTGATTCCATCGCGGTCAGCGGCCACAAGTTCTTCGGCATCGACGAGCCGGCGGGCATCTTCCTGACGACGATGGAGGTCAAGCAGAACCAGAACCCGTTCAACGTCACCTATCTCGACGGCAGCATGCCGATGATCAACTGCTCGCGCTCGGCTCTCGCCCCGCTGAAGATCTGGTGGATCATCCAGCACGTCGGGGCGGAGGGCTTCACCCAGCAGGCCTATGGGATGCTGTTCCGCGCGGCATGGCTGGAGAGCGAGCTGAGAAACATGGGCTGGCCGGTATGGCGGGAGAAAAAGTCGAACACCGTCTATTTCAAGCGCCCGCCCGAAGCTATCGCGACGAAATACGATCTCGCCCCCGACCACGACGACAGGCTCGGCGGCGACCTTTCCCACATCGTCGTCATGCAGCATGTGACGCAGGAACATCTGCAGGAATTCCTGGACGACATGGCCGCAGCGGTGAAATAAGAAACCATATGAAAAGGCACAGCCGCAGGTTTTTGGCTGTGCCTTTTCTTTATATTCTTCTTATCCGAACAGCTTGGAAAAGAATTCGTCGATGCCTTTTTCGGGTTATTCTTGTGTTATCAATGTACCGGGCCTTCATCTAATTCTTCTTCGTGGAAGTTCGCGTAGGACTTCGCGAAAACTTCCCGCACTTTCTTTTGGTCGCCCATCGCTTTCGCAAGCTCCGTGACAGGCGTCCAGCCGATTGTGACCGCAAAGATATGGTATCCGTCGTAGCGTTTGCGGGCGAGGTTTTTGTAAGCCGCTTCGTCGATCAGGTTCGATTTGTCGTCGGAATAGAGGATTTCTACCGGCGTCTGGCCGCGCTTCTCATAGGCTTCGAAAAAATGGCCAATCAGTTCCTGCCGGACGACGCCGTCCTCCAGGCACAGGCCGACGAGTTTTCCTTCCCTCGCCCAACCGCCTTCCATGGACGGCGTCCATCGCGCTGTCTCGAAGATGTAATGGCGCTTGAGAATCTGGCAGGCGAAATACATGCGGACGTCGGGCTGCCCGATCTGTGTGGTGTTCGAGCCGTTCAGGAACTGGAGCAGGGAAGCGCCGTTGTCCGTCCGGTTGACTTCGTAGCCCCACGTTTCCACGAATTCCTCCTCTCCGATGGTTGTCGTGAAAAGAAGCTCCAACCGCCCGTTGTGGTCGAGGTCGGTCACGGCGAATTTTCCGTCCTGCGCGACAGCCTCCTCGATGGACATATTCTT
>JAGAZS010000255.1 GCA_017939945.1 Schwartzia sp. (in: firmicutes) | reverse complement strand
CCGGACACGTTGTCGTCGAAGACCATGCCGCCGTCGATGTTGCTGGTATAGGGCAGCTTGCCTAAAAGGATCTGCAAATTGTCATACGCGTTTTAGCGCGGCTGTAGCCTGCAAAGTAGGCGTAAATCTTCGCTTAAATGTTTACATTTAAGCGAAGATTAGTATTAGTCGTACAGGTCACACTTGATCTTCACGACCGCGCCGTTCATTGCCTCGATTTTCAGCTTCATGCGGCTGTCGGAGGCGTAGTAGGTGTATTCGTTCTTGCCGTCGTCGTATTCCATCTTGTCCGGTTGCCCGTAAGCTTCGACGATTGCGCTTTCCGGCGAGCTGATGCCGATTCCGGCGGGCGTCGTAACGCCGCTGCCCGGTCGATTGATTTTCAGCTCCTCGATCAGGTTGCGGTTGAAGTCGTCCAGATCCGCCTTGACGCCGTTCTGGAAATAAGCGTCATCCCCGCGATAGGTCGCCTGTCCGTAAACGGCGGCCGCTTCGTCGACGCTCATACCCGGAGCGACGCCGCTCAGCGCAATCTCCGAGCTCGGAATCATCGCGAACGCCGTCGCGCTCGACATCACCATGATTCCGGCCAAATAAGCGGTAATTCTTTTCTTCATGAAAACCCCTCCTCGATTTTGTATTGCAACAATTTCCCCTATGGATATGGTTAATATTATCACTTTGTGTTCTCCTGCCGCAAGACATTTTAGAAGTTTTCTTTAATATCCGGCGGGTATAAAAAATCCCCCGGACGCGCCGGGGGATTCCGTTTTCTCAATATTGCTTACACACGGAGTTCGCCGCCATGCTTTTCCGCGTAGTCGATGGCCACCGCCACGGCGCCGTCGCCGGTGATGTTCAGGCAGGTGCGGAACATGTCGAGCACACGGTCGATGCCCGCGACCAGCGCGAGGCCCTCGATCGGGAGGCCGACGGACTGGAGCACCATCGCCAGCATGATCAGGCCGGCGCCGGGAACGCCCGCCGTGCCGATGGAGGCCAGCGTGCCGGTGAAGACGATCATCATCATCTGGCCGGTGGTCAGCTCGACGCCGAAGACGTTGGCGATGAACAGCGAGCAGACGCCCATGTAAAGCGCGGTGCCGTCCATGTTGATGGTCGCGCCCAACGGCAATACGAAGCTGGTGACCTCGCGGGAGGTGCCGAGCTTTTCCTGCAGGTTCTTCATATTGACCGGCAGCGTCGCGGCGCTGGAGCAGGTCGTGAAGGCCAGCAGCATGGCCTCGGACATCGCGGAGAAGAAATCCATCGGGGAAATGTGCCCGCCGACCCGTGCAATCGTAGAGTAGACGGCCACCGCATGAATCGCGCAGCCGACGGCAAGGCAGGCGATGACCGAGATCAGCGGCAGCAGCACTTTCGGGCCGTTGGCCGCGACGACGGGCAGCAGCAGCGCGAAGACGCCGATCGGAGCAAATTCCATGATCAGCGCGATGATCTTGTAGCAGACTTCCGCCGCCGCGTCAAAGAACTTGATCAGGACTTGCGCGCGTTCGCCGCCGACCTGGATGATGCCGACGCCGACGAACAGCGCGAACACGATAATCGGCAGGATCTGCGCCTTTGCCATGGAGTCAACAGGGCTCGTCGGAATCATGTTGACGAAAACCTGCATGATGCTGGGCGCTTCCTTGACGTCCACCTTGCCGTCGGCGAGCATCTGAAGGCCGGCGCCCGGCTGGCCGATGCCGGCGACGACGAAGCCGATCAGGATCGCGACAGCCGTCGTGACCAGATAGATGGCGATGGTACGGACGCCGATGCGCCCCAGCGTCGTCGTGTCGCCGAGGCTTGTCATGCCGACGACCAGCGAAGTGAATACCACGGGGACAATCATCATTTTAATCAGGTTGATGAAGATGGTGCCGATCGGAGCTATCCACAGCTTGATGAACGGCAACGCCTCCGGTCCTGCGACCAGTCCGACGACGACGGACAGCACAAGGGCGGCAAAGATTTTTACGGACAAATTCATTTTTTAAAAGACCTCCTTTTGGTATATAACATTTTTATTATACGGAACAAAAAAGGGAATGTCCATTATGGCAACAATGTATACAGAATACAATGCCCGGGCGTCGGGATTTTTTGACACTTGCGCGCCTTTCTGGTATAATTCTTGTGGTTGTTTTCACACGGGAACACAAGATGTGGAAAGGTAAGAAAAAATGTTTATTTCAGTCACAAATTGCGTTTCTCACGGCGGCGCGTTCTTTTTCCGAAAGCCGCGGGAGACGCGTCCTATAGACTTTTCCCTGCTCGATCTCCACGAGATCGCGGAGGAGACGGGGATCTCCGTGGACGAGGTTATCTGCGGGCTGGACGATTTCGGATCGGCGGATACGCTGATGGGGCTCGGCGTTCCGTTGGCGGAGTCCTTGAATGTGCGGGAAATCCTGCATATCGACGCGGACCTGACGCCGAGGACGGTTCGGGAATCGTTGTTCGCGGAGGAACAGGCTCCCGATTTTTCCGTCGGAATGACGCGGATTTTTCCCGAAGAACAGGAGCCGGTTTTCAGCGTTTCGGAACATGAAGCGGTCATCGAGGCGGTGGAGGTTGTTGCGGAGCCGATCGTCGAGGCGGCGCCGGAACCGGAGCCGATGGCCGAGATTACAGAAACGGCAGAGACCGTCGAACCGGTCGAGATTGTCGTCGAAGCGACGCCCGTTTCCGAGCCGGCCGAGGAAAAAACGGAAGAAATCAAGCCGATTATAGCGATTGCGGAAACAAAGGAACCCCAAAAAGCGGAAGCGCCGAAGGCCGAGCTGCCGGCGGCGCGCCCGAAGGCGAGGAAGCCCGTAAACTTCCCGCATTTGGATTTGGAAGCGATCCGGAGGTTTTCCTCCGTCCGCGTGGAAGCGGTGGAGCCGGAAGACGATGGGGAGGACGAGCCGTTGATTGATTTGAATGTGCCGGAAGATTATGCTGTACAGACCACAACGGAGAACATCGTCTGGCCTTGGGAAATCCGGGAGGACCTGACGCTGAAGGAAGCGCTGGAGTCCCTGGACGACAAGCTGCTGACCAGCCTGACCGAGGAAGTCGTGAGCTGCACGATTTCGGGACAGATGGGAGAGGGCGGCATCAAGTCGCTTTGCGAGACCTATCTGAAAGAAAAGGAACAGATTTACAGCGCGATCCAGCATGAGAGCCGCCGCCGCATCACGCGCATGAACGCGAAGCCGCGCACGGCGGGCGCAATCGGCTCGGACGCGACGATGGAGCTGGCCATGCGTATGGCGAAGCAATTCCTGGAGAACGAGATGGCAAAAGAGAAGGCGACGCGATTCCAGTCCACGATCCCGAACGACGACGGAAATTATTACATTTTCCAAAAGCATCGGATCGAGGACGAGGAAAGCGTGGATTTCCCCAACGAGCGCGTCTTCTATCGCGAGCTGGGAGACGGCTGGGCCTTGTCGGTGGGATATTAAATAGGTATAGAAAAGCACCCGTTTTGCGCGGGTGCTTTTTTGCAAAAGGGGAATATACAAAGAAGAGGGAGGAATCATTATGAACGGATCGGGGAATAAGGCGAAACGAACGAAAAAATGGCTGAACGCGGCGGGCGTATGGCTGCTGATCACGGCGTTGCTGCTCCTTTTTGGCGCGGGCAATCCCGCATTTGCGGAAAAAGCGGATTCAACGCCCTCTGCTGTCGCCAGGGAAACGGCGCCTCATGACTGGAAATGGCTGGGGAAAGCCCCGTTGACGGCGGAGCAGGTGCAGGAGATCTTGGCGACGCCGAAAGGGGAACGTCCCGATCCGTCTGCTTATCTCGACAAAAAATACATCCGGCGTCATTTGAAGGAGTTCCGCTCGGGCGTTTCCTTCGTCATGGGGCTGGACAATTATGTCATGTTCGTGGTGGCCCGTAAATTCATCGGCAGGGAGGACAATTCCTGCTTCGTCATGCCCAAGACCGTCTGCGACGACATCGCAAAGGCGGCAGACGGGAGTCTTGCCGTCTATGAGCAGGCGCTCGGCTTTGAGCCGGGCTATTTCCGAGGACACGGCGGGCTGGTCCGCATCGACGTCCTCGACGTCGACGATCTCCATATCCGGATTCCTTCGGGGAACGAGGCCGGGGCAAACGCCTGGTGGCTGCCCGGAGGCTATACGTCGGGCGGCGTTCCCGAAGCGGTTTCCGACTTGATTCCGAAGTCCCGTATTTTGGTGACGCGGCTGCAAGGGGAATAAAATGGCAACGGAAAAAGACGGGAGCTTTCGGGATGCGATGACGCGGGGCGAGGTCGTGCCCTTCCTGCGGGGGGACGGCGCTTACCGAAAGATTCCGACGTCCGATTTTGCGGGAGAAGACGCCCCGACAGATACATGGCAGGTGCTCCGCGCGGTTTATGACGCCGCGGAAGAAACGGCGGAAGCGGAAAAAGCCCTGTCGGACGGAATCAAAACTTTGCTGGAAGGCACGGCAGGGGACGTTTATCTGGCGATCCTGTATCTGACAAGGCTGTCCCTGGCGGAACAGGGAAACAGGCTCCCGCTGAAGCTGCCGCTGCGGGAGCTCCTGTCGGCGGCGCGGGAAAAAGCGGCGAAATATCGGGAAGAGTTCTTTGGGGAATTGGTTTTCCCGAACGGCTTCGTGAAAAAAGCGGCAATGGAGGATATAAAAGGTTGGAACGAAGCGGTGTTTCTGCCTTGCTGCGGATTGGATATATTGCAAAACGGAAAATAAAGAGAACCGTCGCTCGAAAATGAGCGGCGGTTCTTCTTATGATGGGGGACTTGCGGATTATTTGATGGCGTCGAAGGCCTGCTCCAGATCCCAGAGGATGTCGTCGATGTGCTCGGTACCGATGGACAGGCGAATCGTGCCGGGAGTGATTCCGCTTTCCAGAAGCTCCTTTTCCGTCATCTGCGAATGCGTCGTGGACGCCGGATGGATGACAAGCGACTTGACGTCGGCGACGTTCGCCAGCAGCGAGAAAATTTTCAGTCGGTTGATGAACTTCTCCGCCGCCTTCGCGCCGCCCTTGATCTCGAAGGTGAAGATCGTCGCGCCGCCATTGGGGAAGTATTTCTTGTAGAGCTTGTGGTCCGGATGCGTCTTGACCGCCGGGTGGTTGACCTTTTCGACATGCGGGTTCTTTTCGAGGAATTCGACGACCTTCAGCGCGTTCTCGACATGGCGCTCGACGCGCAGCGACAACGTCTCGACGCCCTGCAGAAGCAGGAACGCATTGAAGGGGGAAATCGCCGCGCCGGTGTCGCGGAGCAGCGTCGCGCGAATAAAGGTGACGAAAGCCGCCGGACCGAGGGCTTCATAGAATTTCACGCCGTGGTAGCTGTCGTTCGCTTCGACGAGCCACGGGAAGCGTCCCGACTTCGCCCAGTCAAACTTGCCGCTTTCGATGATCACGCCGCCCAGCGATGTGCCGTGGCCGCCGATGAATTTCGTCGCCGAATGGATGACGATGTCCGCGCCGTGCTCGAAGGGGCGGAGCTGATACGGCGTCGCGAAGGTCGAATCCACCACGACGGGGATTTTGTGCTTGTGCGCGACCTCGGCGACCGCCTCGATGTCGATCAGGTTCGCGTTCGGGTTGCCGATGGACTCGATATAAATGAGCTGCGTGTTGTCCTTGATGGCCGCTTCAAAGGCTTTCGCGCCGCCCTCGGGATCGACAAACGTCGTATCGATGCCGTAGTCCGGCAGCGTGTGCTCGAACAAGTTGTACGTTCCGCCGTACAGCGTGTTCGCCGCGACGACGTGCTGGCCTTTATGCGCGAGCGCCTGCACCGTGTATGTGACCGCCGACGCGCCGGACGCTACCGCCAGAGCCGCCGAGCCGCCTTCGAGAGCCGCGAGGCGGCGTTCCAAAACGTCCTGCGTCGGGTTCGTCAGTCGCCCGTAAATATTGCCTGCGTCGCGGAGCCCGAATCGATCCGACGCGTGCTTGAAATCGTGGAACACATAGGATGTGGTCTGGTAAATCGGAACCGCCCGCGAATCCGTGGTTGGATCGGCCTGTTCCTGCCCTACATGAAGCTGCAATGTCTCAAATTTGTACTGCCTATTTTCTTTTGCCATTTCTCTCTCCCCCAAAAATTTGAATTTAAGTTTTATAGGTTTACCCTATATGTTGAAATACTATACCATAAATTCCTATCATGTCAATAGGAATTTTATTTTTTTCTCTCCCTTGTTGTATTTTTCTTCTCTTTTTTCATGTACCCGTCCGAAAGGAGGGATGAGAATGCAAGTGGATCGGGTTAATTTCGCGGACATTCTTGTAGCTTCGGCGTTGGGCGCGGGACTGATCATGACGATCCTGTTCGAGCAGCAGGAGCTCTCGATGAGCATCGCCAGCGGACTGTTGGGCTATCTCGGCGGCGTGAAGATTGCGGGAAGAAGGCCTTAAGGAATGAGCGGAGAGACAAGATTGGAGGTTTTGTATCATGGAAGCTGTTAATATTTTGCATCGTGGATTGTATTTTCCGTCCGGGCGGCTTGATATGCGGGAAGAAACTTCACTGATTGTGCTGCACCATACGGGCGGCTCGGTGGGGGAAGATCCGGACGCGGCGGAAATCGACGCCGCCCATCGTTGGCTCGGATGGGCCGGTATCGGGTATCATTTCCTGATCCGCAGGGACGGGACTGTTGAAGCGGGGCGTCCGATGCTTTCCGTCGGAGCGCATGTGGAAGGAGCGAACCATGAAAGCGTCGGCGTCGCCCTTTGCGGGAATTTTTGCGAGGATATACCGACAAGCATGCAGCTGGAATCCTGCGCCATGCTTCTCGCGATCCTTTCCTCAACCTTCGGCTTCGAGCCCGACGCGGAGCGCATCGTGGGGCATCGGGATCTGTCGGCCACGGCCTGCCCCGGCGACGCGCTTTACGAACAAATCCCGGAACTGATCGGAAAAGCGGTGTGGTATCAAATGAACGCTTAACGAACGCGAGCCGAAGGCGAAACGGGAGTTTAGCGAGAATATATGCCCTTGTGGTATCTGGAAGAATAAATAGCATGTAATAAAAAAGCTGTCCCAGGCGGGGCAGCTTTTTTATTGCGTGAGTATTCGTCAAGCCGGCCGGATCGTTTTCCGCAGCGCTTTCAACGCTCTTGCCTTCACTACCGCCGCCGCTTGCTGGCTTATGCCCAGCTTCGCGGCGGCTTCTTTTTGCGTCAGGCCGTTTGCGTAGAGCATGGTCAGCAGCCTGCGGTGCTTTTCGGGCAGCGGCGCGAGCAAGCTGCGGAAGGCGTCGTCCGCCTCAAAATTTTTCATTTCGTCCCGCTCGTCCGGCACTGCGTCGAAAACGCTCCCTTCTTCCGAGCATTCCGGCAGGACTTCGCGCTGCCACTGGCGTCGGGATTTTTTGAACAGCGTGCGCAGATCTCCGTAGACCTTCGCCTTTGCGTAGCCGGG
>JAGAZS010000254.1 GCA_017939945.1 Schwartzia sp. (in: firmicutes) | reverse complement strand
GAGGGTACTGGCGGCCTTTGCCCCCGGCCCTGTCACGGTGATCCTGCCGAAACGGGATGTGGTGCCGCCAAGCGTCACGGGCGGGCTGGCGACCGTCGGGGTCCGTATGCCGGACAACGATATTGCCCGCGCGTTGATCCGCGCCGCGGGCGTGCCGATTGCCGCGCCCAGCGCGAACCGCTCCGGCCGTCCCAGTCCGACGACGGCGGCGGCGGTTTTCGCCGATATGGACGGGAAGATCCCGTTGATTCTCGACGGCGGGCCGTGCAGATTCGGCGTGGAATCGACGATCGTGGACTGCACCGGAGAACGCGCGGCCATTTTGCGTCCCGGCGCAGTCACGCGGGAAATGCTGGCCGAAGTCCTCGGCGAGCTTGCGCCGCCGCCCGTCGTCGGGGAAAAGGACGCGCCTCTCGCGCCGGGTATGAAGTACACCCATTACGCGCCCCTCGCGCCGCTGACGCTGATGGATGCCCCCGAAGGGGAAAAACGCCAGGAGAAACTTTTTTCTGCCATTTGCGACGCCGTTTGTGAAGCGAAGGCGAACGGCAAACGCCCCGGCCTTATTGTCAGTCGCGAGTTTGCGGAAAAGATTACTTCTCGTCGTCTCATACCGCCGGAACGCGTCGCGGTTTACGGCAGCGCGGGCAATCTTTCGGAAATCGCCGCGCACCTCTACGAATCACTGCGTTATTTCGACGATACGGACGCGGACGTCCTTTTCGCCGAGGCCGTCGAAGAAAAAGACCTCGGCGTCGCCATCATGAACCGCCTGAAAAAAGCGGCGGGAGGACGAGTGCGGTTTGCAGATTGACAAAAATATCTTCCTTGACATATGGTATCTATCATGGTATATATTTTTGTGAAGGGAGGGATTGTCATGGAAACGGCAAAAGTATTTGTGAATGGAAGAAGTCAGGCTGTGCGGTTGCCAAAAAAATATCGGCTGGATGAACCGGAAATTTTCGTGCAAAAGGTCGGCAATGTCATTTTGCTGATTCCGAAGGAAAACAGATGGCAGACATTTCTCGACGGGGTAAACGGTTTCACGGAGGATTTTTTTGAGGACGGGCGTATGCCTGAGCAGACGGTGGAGAGAGAAACGCTATGACGTATATGCTCGACACAAATATCTGCATCTATGCTATCAAGAAAAAAACGGAAAGCGTCCTCCTTCGACTTCGGGACAACATGGAAAATGGACTTTGCATTTCGTCGATTACGTTGGCGGAATTGCAATATGGCGTATGCAAAAGCGCACAGCCTGAACGAAATGCGGCGGCGCTTATGCAGTTTTTGGCAATTTTGGAAGTAATGCCTTTCGACGACCGTGCAGCGACAGAATACGGAAACCTGTGCGCGTATCTGCAAAAGCAAGGAAAGCCAATCGGAACGATGGACATGCTGATTGCCTCGCACGCGAGAGCACTTTCCTTGACTATGGTAACAAACAATATGCGGGAATTTGAACGTGTCCCGGAATTGAAGCTGGAAAATTGGGCAACTGAATATTGAAGAAGTGTTGTGCGACGTTTTCAACAAAATACGCCCTTCGGAAGATCAAAATCTCTGAAGGGCGTATATCTCGCTCGGGCGTATGGGTTGAAAGCTCCTTATTCCGTGGGTGAGAAAAAACGTCCATGTATCGCATCACGCTCGAACAGATTGGCAAGCGACTAAAAGACACAGTATACATAGAAAGCACTTTGCACATGCAAGGTGTTTTTCTATTTTTGAAAGCTATTGATGTACCAATGATGGCGCGGTTTCGTTCCTTTTCGAATATGGATTGACGGAAAGTCTTTCGGGAAGTAAAATGGAAAGGTACATTTTCCGCAGAAAGGCGGTATAGGAATGAAGATTGCGATCGGCTGCGATCATGGCGCTTTGGCGCTGAAGGAAAGCGTCAAAAAGGTTTTGGCGGAGCTTGGCATGGAGATTGACGACGTCGGTACATATACGGAGGATTCCGTCGATTATCCCGACGTTGCGGAGAAGGTTTGCGGGAAAGTCGTTTCGGGCGAAGCGGAGCGCGGCGTCGTGCTTTGCGGCACCGGCATCGGTATCTCGATTGCGGCGAACAAGATAAAAGGCATCCGCTGCGCGCTTTGCGGCGACGTCTTTTCGGCGCGGATGGCGCGGGCGCACAACGACGCCAACGT
>JAGAZS010000253.1 GCA_017939945.1 Schwartzia sp. (in: firmicutes) | reverse complement strand
CGCCTGCAATCGCCACGCGGCGCATCTGCCCGCCGCTGAGGCGGAAGGGCGAAACGTCCTTGTAAGTCTCATAGTCAAGCTGCACGAATTTCATTGCCGAACGCACGCGGCGATTGATTTCATTCTCAGAAAGTTCCAGATTTTTAGGACCGAAGGCGATATCCGCTGCGACCGTTTCCTCAAAAAGCTGCTGCTCTGGATACTGGAACACCATGCCAACTTTTCTCCGAGCAAGAACGGTCTCCTTATCTTTTCCTGCAAGATTAACACCGTCCACCAGCACCTTGCCTTTCGTCGGGTGTAGAAGACCGTTTAAATGCTGCACAAGCGTCGATTTGCCCGAACCCGTATGCCCGGCAATGGCCGTCAAGGAACCGTCAACGATTGTCAACGAAACGTCCCGTAGTGCCTCCCGCTCAAAGGGCGCGCCCTTCATGTAAGTGTATGATACACCTTTTAATTCTATTGGCATAAAGCCACCACCAAATCCTCATTCGTCACGATATCTTCCGGCAAACGGATTCCCTGCTTCCTCAGTTTCCATGCAACTTCCGCTGCCAGAGGCACGTCAAGGCCGCGCTTTCGCATAGCGTCCACTTGGCTGAAAATCTCCTTCGGACTTCCGTCCTCAGCGACTTTTCCATTCTCCATCACAATCACTCGCTGTGCCGCTGCCGCTTCTTCCATGAAATGCGTGATATAAACTACCGTAATTCCTGATTCTCGATGGAGCCTTCGCACCGTATCCAGTACTTCTTTTCGTCCAATGGGATCAAGCATCGCCGTGGGTTCATCCAACACAAGGCATTTCGTCTTCATCGCCAAGGTCCCCGCAATTGCGACGCGTTGCTTCTGTCCGCCGGACAGAAGATGCGGTGCGAAACCGCGATACGATGCCATGTCCACTGATATCAATGCCTCATCGACGCGACGGCGAATCTCATCAGAGGGTATGCCGAGATTTTCCGGACCGAAAGCAACATCGTCCTCAACTATAGCCGCGATAATCTGATTGTCCGGGTTTTGGAACACCATGCCCACAGTCTGCCGTATGTCCCAAAGCCTTTCCGCTTCCCGCGTGTCCATACCCGCTATACGACAGACGCCGGTCGTTGGAAGAAGAATCGCGTTCAGGTGCTTGGCTAACGTCGATTTTCCCGATCCGTTCGTACCCAACACTGCAACGAACTCACCTTCCTTTATGGAAAGATTCACATGATCGAGAGCCATGCGCCTCTCCCCTCGCTCCGACGGATAAGAAAAGCAAAGCTCCTTTATTTCAATAAAAGCCAAAATTATCATCCTCCGAGCAAAATGCCCGCCAAATTTTAATATGCGCCGCCATCATAGAAGAGAATAACTTATAAGCCATCTATAGTCATGATAAATTAAAAGTATAGAAAAGATTGTATCTAATGAAATTCAGTTTTTTCCAATGTTCGTTTACCTTGCACACACTCAAACTGTAATTTGATTGCAGTGTTCGATTTTGTGGACAGAATCAAAATCCAGGTAAAGTAGCGAGGCTTTT
>JAGAZS010000252.1 GCA_017939945.1 Schwartzia sp. (in: firmicutes) | reverse complement strand
TGAACCGGATGGGCGTCGACGTCTGTTTCCAGACGACGGTGGGTGACAACCGTGTTCGTATGAAGGAAGTTCTCACCCACGCTTTGTCCCGTGCCGACCTTGTGATCACTTCCGGCGGCCTCGGTCCGACTCGGGGCGACATCACGAAGGAAGTTTCGGCGGAGGTCATGGGGCGGACAATGGCGCGGAACGAGGAATGTGTGGCGCGGCTCAAGGCGCATTTCGCCCGTCTCGGGCGTGAAATGACCGAAAACAATCTGCGGCAGGCGATGATTCCTGAGGGCGCGCATATTTTCGTCAACCATGCGGGCACCGCGCCGGGCGTCGCGCTCGAAAAGGACGGCAAACTGCTCGTCAATTTGCCCGGTCCGCCGTCGGAAATGAAGGATATGTTCCAACGGAGCCTCGCGCCGTATCTTGTAGAAAAATACGGCATCTCGTCGATTATTTATTCGCGGGTGCTGCACACTTACGGTATCGGCGAGTCCATGCTGGAAACGAAAATCGACGATTTGATCCTCGCGCAGAAAAATCCGACGCTGGCGCTCTTGGTTCGTCCGACGGGCGTGATTATCCGCATCACCGCGAAAGCGGAAAACGAGGCTGCGGCGGAGGCATTGATTGCGCCGGTGGAAAAAGAAATCCGTGAGCGGCTCGGCAGTCTTGTTTACGGTGCGGACGAAGAAAAAATGGAGGAAATCGTCGGGAAGGAACTCTTGGAGAATAAGCTTACCGTGGCGGCGGCGGAGTCCTGCACGGGCGGCCTCGTCGCGAGCCGTTTGACCGACGTTGCCGGAAGCAGTGGGTACGTCAAGGGGGGAATCGTTTCCTACACCGACGAGGTCAAGGCAAACACCCTCGGCGTTCCCCGCGAGATTCTCGCCGAATACGGCGCGGTCTCCGAACCGACGGCGCGGGCGATGGCTGAAGGCGCACGAAAGGTTCTCGGCGCGGACGTCGCAATTAGCACTACAGGGCTTGCGGGGCCGGGCGGCGGTACAGAAAAAACGCCTGTCGGCACCGTATTTATCGCGGTGTCGGGGGCAAACGGAACCGTGGCGGAAAAGCACAATTTCACGGGCACGCGCGGGCAGGTCAAATTTCGTGCATCGCAGGCGGCGCTTGCGCTCCTGCGTAAATATATAAAGGAATAATGCACCAAATAAAAGGAGGATTATTTTAATGGACTGGAAAAAAACGATGAAGATGACTTTTGCGGCGGCGTTTGCGGCGCTTTCGCTGGCTATGCCGCAGGCGTTCGCGGCGGAGGAGCCTGCGATTGTTCCGGACGCTCCCACCGAAGGCGAGCAGCAGCAAATGACCGAGGAGGAAATGCTTCAGGCTTATATCGACAGCGGCTACAAATACACGAGTCAGCGGTACGGTTATACGATTGTCTGCCCGCGGAAGCCTTCGGTGGTTCCTGTCAGCATGCTCTTCGACGAGAAAGAGAAGGGGGATGTGCTGATTTTCAAGAGCACGGGTACGGGCGAAAACGCGATGATCAACTATGCCTGGGTGATTCGTCCCGACGCTTTCGATGAATCGATGATTCCGACGGATATCACGAAGCAGCCGGAGGCAAAGCAGAAGGAATACATCGACAAGTTCATGAAAAGCTCGCCCTATGAGTTTATCCGCCTGACCGAGGTTGACGGGCGCGCGGGCGTCTACGCGGTTACGGCCAAGGAAATCGAGGTCGACACGAACGGCGACGGAAAATTTGACGAGGTCATGAGGGCGGAATCGCAGATGGTTCAGACATTTTTCCGTGGTGCCTACGGCGGGCGGTTCGGCGTCATGCTGATGGAAAACCCGGATCTGACGAAGGACGGAGTAGCGCTTTATCAGCTCGGCTTGCTGACCTTCCAGGAGTGGCCGACCAAGATGCAGAACGGGCAAAATGTAGGTAAGGACAAGAATGATAAGAAGGACAAGAAAAACAAGTGATTATGCGGCGCGGGGCTTTTTCCCGCGCTTTTTCTTTACAAAAAAGACCCGATGCAAACGAGCACCGGGTTCTTTTTTATTCTATGCTTACTCCGCCCCGATCGGGTCTCCTACGAGGAACAGGTAGGCAAGGACTACGAGGCCGAGGGCGATTCGGTACCAGCCGAAGGCCTTGAAGTCGTTTTTCTTGATGTAGCGGAGCAACAGCTTGATCGAGATGACCGAGACGATGAAGGCCGTCGCCATGCCGACGGAGAGGATCAGGAGCTCGCCGCCGGTGTAGTGCCAGCCGAATTTTACCAGCTTCAGCAGGCTCGCGCCGAACATGATCGGAATCGCAAGGAAGAAGGTGAATTCCGTCGCGACGAAGCGCGAGGTGCCGAACAGAATGCCGCCGAGAATCGTCGAGCCGGAGCGCGAGGTGCCGGGCACGAGGGCCAGCACCTGGAAGCAGCCGATGATGAACGCGGTCTTGTAGTCGAGCTGCGCGAGAGTCTTGATACGGGGCGTGCGTTTCGCGTTCGTATTCTCGACGACGATGAACAAGACGCCGTAAATAATCAGCGTGGACGCAACCACCAAAGCGGTCATGAAATGCTGCTCCATATATTTGTTGAATGCAAGTCCGATGACACCCGCGGGAACGCAGGACACGATGACTTTCTTCCAAAGCTCGATGGTCTCCCTTTTTTCCGCGCGGGTTTTCCATGAGGAAAAAGGATTGAGCCGGTCGAAGTTCAGCACGACGACGGACAGGATCGCGCCGAGCTGGATCACGACGAGGAACATATCCATGAAGGCCTTCGAGACGTCCAGCTTGATGAATTCGTCCACGAGAATCATGTGTCCGGTGCTGCTGATAGGCAGCCACTCGGTGATTCCCTCGACGACGCCGATGATGATCGCTTTGATAAGTTCCGCAAAATTCAGGTCCACTCTGATTCCTCCAAAATAAAATGTCGTTTCATTATAAATGTTCTTTCTGAAAGATTCAATAGAAGGCATGATTTTTCCGTTGCAGTTTTTCGCTTAAACATATAAAATATTATTGTTGTGAAGGAGCGTGGAAGTATGGCATTGGCTTTTACGAAATGGCAGGGGTGCGGCAATGATTTCGTGCTGGTTGACGGGCGGGCTTCCGGTTTGCCCCGGGACGCTGCGGGACTTTCGCGGCGTGTTTGCGACCGCCATTACGGGATCGGCGCCGACGGATTGATTTTCGTCCTGCCGTCGGACAAGGCGGATTTCTGCATGCGGATTTTCAATGCGGACGGCAGCGAAGCGGAGATGTGCGGCAACGGCATCCGCTGCTTTGCGCGGCTCGTTTATGAGGAACGCATGACGGAACAGGAATCCTTTACGGTGGAGACGGGCGCGGGAATCCTGACGCCGCGAATCGTCAAGGAAAACGGAAAAATCATCGGCGTCGAGGTCAATATGGGAGAGCCGGTGCTGGAAGCGGAAAAAATTCCGGTGACGGGATTCGGAAATGATCGCGTGGTCTCGGAAGAGATCGAGGTTTTGGGCAAGCGGTATCGGGCGACTTGCGTCTCGATGGGAAATCCCCATTGCGTCGTTTTCGTCGGCGACGTGGACGACGTAGCGATGGAAACGGTCGGCCCTGCCTTTGAACGGCATGACTGGTTCCCCCGTCGGACGAATACGGAGTTCGTCGTGGTGCGTGACCGGGAACATCTGCGGATGCGCGTCTGGGAACGCGGCGCGGCGGTGACGCTGGCCTGCGGTACGGGCGCCTGCGCGTCATTGGTTGCGGCGGTACTGAACGGGCGCGCGGAGCGGAAAGCCGAAGTCGAGCTGGACGGCGGACGATTGACAATCGAATGGGCGGAAGACAACCATATTTATATGACGGGTCCCGCGGAAAAAGTTTTTTCGGGGGTCTATGAGGGGGAATCAAATTGCTGAGAAGCATGACCGGATTCGGCGCGGGGCTTGCGGAAACGGACGACTATCGCGTTTCAGTGGAGGTCAAGGCGGTCAACCAGCGGTACCTCGATCTTGACGTCCGCGCGCCGCATGTTCTCGATCCGTTCCTGGAGGCCATGAAGAGCAAGGTGAAATCGTACGCTTCCCGGGGCAAGCTGACGATCAGCGTGCAGTTCCTCGACAAGCGCGAGCACGTTCGGGAAATACGGCTTGACAAACCGCTGGCGATTGCTTACCATAAAGCTTTGAACGAGATCAGCGATCTCCTGCATTTGCCGCGTCCCGACGATGTGCAGGCAATCTCGGCGTATCCGGGCGTATTGACGGCGATGGATACCCAGGACGGTCTCGAGGGGGCCGACGAGGTGTTGCTTTCCGCGCTTGACCAGGCGATGCGGCAGTTCACCGGGATGCGCGAAAAAGAAGGCGATAATCTCAAAGCGGATTTCCTGCAGCGGATCGAGATCCTTTCCAAACAGGTGGAAGAAGTTGCGGCGCTGGGGCCGGAAATCGTCAGGCAGTACCGGGAGCGTCTGGAAGCGACGGTCAAAGAGGCGCTGGCGGGCGCGGAAATCGACGAGGCGCGGATTATCCAGGAAGTCGCGATGTACTCGGACCGCGTGAATTTCACCGAGGAAATCGTGCGGCTCCGGAGCCATTTCGAGCAGTTCCGCACTATCCTCGAAACTGCGGAAGCGCCCGTCGGGCGGAAGCTGGACTTCCTGATCCAGGAAATGAACCGCGAGGTCAACACGACGGCGTCGAAGGCGAACAACGTCTGCGCGGCGCAGATTGCCGTGGAAATGAAGAGCGAGATCGAGAAGCTGCGTGAGCAAGTGCAGAATATTGAATAGAGGAAAATCGCCATGGAAATGAAATTCATCAATATCGGGTTTGGCAATGTGGTTTCGGCGCACAGGCTCATTTCCATTGTCGCGCCGGAGTCGGCGCCGATCAAGCGGATCGTGCAGGAGGCGCGGGAGGCCGGGCGGCTGATCGACGCGACTTACGGGCGGCGCACGCGTTCGGTGCTGATTGCGGACAGCGACCATGTGATTTTGTCCGCTGTGCAGCCGGAGACGATCGTGGGCCGTATCGCGGGCAAAGAGGACGCGTCTGCGCGGGCAGAGGAGGACGAATCATGAGGACAGGCTGTCTGATTGTGATTTCCGGCCCGTCGGGGGCGGGCAAGGGCACGGTCTGCAGCGAGTTTTTGCGCGCCTGCCCCGAAGTGGCATATTCGATTTCGGCGACGACACGGGCGCCGCGCGAAGGGGAGCGGGACGGCGTCAATTATTATTTTCTGGACCGCGCTGCCTTCGAGCGCATGATTGCGGACGGCGAGCTCCTGGAATGGGCGGAGGTCTACGGGAATTATTACGGGACGCCGCTGAAGAAGATCCAGGAAAAGCTGGCCTCGGGGACGGACATTCTGTTGGAGATCGATACGCAGGGCGCGCTGAACGTCATGAAAAAATTCCCGCAGGGCATTTTTATTTTCATTTTGCCGCCGTCGCTGGAGGAACTGGAAAAACGCCTTCGGGGGCGCGGCACGGATTCCGAGGAAGTCGTCGCGCGCCGTATGGCTGCGGCAGCGGGGGAAATCGCCGTCGCAAAGGAATACGCTTATACGGTCGTGAACGATAAAGTGGAAAACGCCGTGCGGACGATTTCCGCCATTGTGACAGCGGCGCACGCACGTACGGGCAGCAACCTGGATAAAATAGAAGAACTTGTAAAAGGAAAGGAAGCTTGAACAACATGAAACAAATGGACATTGTGCATCCGCCGATGAAGGAGCTTTTGACGAAGGTGGACAGCCGCTATACGTTGGCGGTGCTGGCGGCGAAACGCGCGCGTCAGCTTCAGGACGGAGCGGAGGTCAAGGTGAAGGTGCCGTCCAACAAAAACGTGACGAGGGCGCTGGCCGAGGTCGCGGAAGACAAGATCGGCTACGAGCGCACGAAGCTTTGCATTAAGTAAAGGAACAAAACATGCTTCAAGGGAAAAAGATATTATTGGGCGTCACTGGCGGCATCGCCGCGTACAAGGCTGTGGAAGTCGTCAGCCGTCTCCGCAAGGCGGGGGCGGAGGTGCGCGTCGTCATGACGAAAGAGGCGACGGAGTTCGTCACGGAGCTGACATTCCGAGAAATCAGCGGCAACCCGGTTGCCGTCGATATGTGGGCGCCGATCCAGCATTGGAACGTAGCGCATATCGCGCTGGCGGAATGGGCGGACCTTGCGCTGGTGGCCCCGGCCACCGCGAACATCCTTGCGAAGGCCGCGCTCGGCGTCGCCGACGATATGCTGACGACGACTCTCTTGGCGGTTACGGCGCCGGTTTTTTTTGCGCCGGCGATGAACTGCAATATGTACGCCCATCCGGCGGTGCGGGAAAATATCGAAAAACTGGCGTCCCGCGGCGCGCATTTTATCGCTCCGGGGACGGGGAAACTGGCCTGCGGCGCGGAAGGACCGGGGCGTCTTGCAGAGCCTGCGGAGATTGTTGCGGCGCTGGAGAACTTTTTCGCTGAAGGTGCGCAGCTTTCCGGCGTCAAGGTCTTGGTGACGGCGGCGGGTACCATCGAGCCGATCGATCCGGTGCGCTATATCGGCAATCGTTCCAGCGGACGAATGGGCTATGCGTTGGCGGAGGAGGCCGTGGCGCGGGGCGCGGAGGTCGTGCTTGTCTCCGGGCCGTCGGCGCTGACGCCGCCGAAAGGCTTGCAATCATTCGTATCGGTGGAGACGGCAAAGGAAATGCGCGAGGTTGTCCTGCGCGAGGCGGAGACCAGCCGCATCGTGATCAAGGCGGCGGCGGTGGCAGACTATCATCCGAAGACGGTTTCCGACCATAAGATCAAAAAGAACGATGAAGAACTTTCCATTATATTAGAAAAGAACCCAGACATTTTGAAGGAACTGGGGCAGAAAAAGCGTGAAGGGCAGATCCTCGTCGGCTTCGCGGCGGAGACGCAGAACCTTTTGCAGTACGCGAAGGGAAAAATCGCGAAGAAAAACCTGGACTTCATCGTCGCCAATGATGTGACGAAACCGGGAGCGGGATTCAACACCGCGACGAACATCGTCAAGATTATTTCCCGTGGCGGCGAGATCGAGGAATTGCCGCTGATGGAAAAGAGGGAGATCGCGAAGCGGATTTTCGACAGAATTTTGCCCGAAGAATTTAAATAGGGTTTCCCCCTTTACAAACTATTATTTTTGTGGTAACATACTTATCTGTCAGCCGATACTGTCGGTGATATATCGCGGGATAGAGCAGTTGGTAGCTCGTCGGGCTCATAACCCGGAGGTCAGAGGTTCAAGTCCTCTTCCCGCAACCAAATGGGTAGGTGCCCGAGTGGTTAAAGGGAACAGACTGTAAATCTGTCGCTTAACGGCTACGTTGGTTCGAATCCAACCCTGCCCACCATTTTATATCGCGGGATAGAGCAGTTGGTAGCTCGTCGGGCTCATAACCCG
>JAGAZS010000251.1 GCA_017939945.1 Schwartzia sp. (in: firmicutes) | reverse complement strand
GCAGGGTTATGTCAAGAAAAATGAGAATCTGCAAAAAACTTTCATTATTTTGCCGCCGTTTCTTGTGGCGGCGTTTATTGTGCCGTATAATACAATAGAAGAAAGGATGTTGAGAATATGGCCGTTGAGATCGAGCGAAAATTCTTGGTCAATGAGAAGTGGGAGCCGCAAGGCCGAACCATTCATGTGAAGCAGGGATATCTGCCGGGCACGGGGCCGATGCTGGTGCGCGTGCGGCAGGAGGACAGCCGCGCGTTCCTGACGCTGAAGGGGCGCACCGAAGGCGTCACGCGCAGCGAGTACGAGTACGAGATACCGATGGAAGACGCAGGGGAGCTTCTGCAGCGATGCGAAAAGCCGATCATCGAGAAGACGCGATACCTGATCCCGGCGGGACAACACACCTGGGAAGTGGACGTCTTTTTCGGCGCCAATGAGGGATTGATTGTCGCCGAGATCGAGCTTTCCGATGAGAACGAGTCCTTCGAGAAACCCGCGTGGCTCGGCGCGGAGGTGTCCGGCGACGTGCGGTATTACAACTCGAATCTGGCGTCCCATCCGTATTCCGAGTGGAAAAACGACGCGCCCGTGCCGCGGGGCGGGCAATGATTTTTTTATCCACATTTTGGGAAACGAGAAAAAACAAAATCTAGCGGTTGACAAATTTTGAACGGAAAATATGGTGGTTATGCACCGATTTATCCACATTATCCACAGAAATCGAAAAAAATGGACGCCCTATTTTCGGACAGCTGTGAAAAGATTGTGGATAAATCGGCAAAAAATCCGTTCAAAACATTGCATTTCATAAAAAAAAAACGTATCATTAAGGAAACGTGCGGAATTGCCTGCGCAAGGGGGCGCTTGCTTGTTGGATGCGACAGAATTGGGAATGATATTTAGCAAGCTGCTTCTTGCCTGCGTGCTGGGCGGCCTGATCGGTTATGAGCGCGAGGCTCGGCACAAGTCGGCCGGGCTTCGGACGAATATCCTCGTCTGTCTCGGCTCCTGCCTCGTGATGATGATTTCCGTGAATTTTCGCAGCGACACGGGTTCCGACGCCGCGCGGATTGCCGCGCAGGTGGTCAGCGGCATCGGCTTTCTCGGCGCGGGCGCTATCATGAAGGAAGGCTTGTCCGTAATAGGGCTGACGACGGCGGCGTGCCTTTGGGTCGTCGCGGGCGTAGGGCTGGCAGTGGGGCTGGATTATTACGCGGGGGCGCTGATGACTACGGGATTTGTCTTTCTGGTGCTCCGCGTGTTCGGCCGCTATGATTCCTGGATGGTGCGCGAGGACAACTTTGCCGTCGCGATTATCGCGGAAAATCGTTCCGGCGTGATCCGGGCTGTTGCGGACGCGCTGGAGGCGCAGGACTATTCGATGCACGGCATCCGCATTCACATGCGGGAAGGCATGTCCCGCAAAGAAAGAGAACCACTGCTGGAAATCGAGCTGGAGGTCAGCTCGAAAGAAGGAAAAATCGACCGCGCTTCGGTCATGGAGACTGTGTGCGGCATAGACGGCGTTATCCGGGCGGATTCGCTTTAAGAGAATATAGGAATCTGTATATATTCGGAGAGGAGAAGAAACGATGATTAATGAAGACATTATTGACTCCATGCTGCATACGGCGCGCGCCGCAATGCAGAAGGCGCACGCCCCATACTCCAAGCGGCCGGTCGGCGCCTGCGTGCTGGCCAGCGACGGTACGATGTACGGCGGCTGCTCGGTGGAAAACGCGGCCTACAGTCTTTCCTGCTGTGCGGAGCGCGTGGCAATCTTCAAGGCCATTGCGGACAGCAAGCGCGAATTTGACGCCATCGCGGTGGTTTCGGATACGGAAGAGCCCTGCGTTCCCTGCGGCGCATGCTGCCAGGTCATGGCGGAGTTCAAGATCCGCGACGTCATCATGGCGAACCTGAAGGGCGACGTGGAGCTGGCCGATCTGATGGATCTCGCCCCCTGTGCGACGGGAAAGGCGAGAATCAACGGGAAGGACTGAATGAAATGAAATGGGGCGTATGCGCGGTTTTGGCTTGCGCCTGCCTTTGGGCGTGCGAGGGGACGACGTTCGCGGCGACGCCGGAGGCGACTGTTGAGACATCTTCGACGACTGTCGAGATACGCGCGGAACAGCAGCAGCGGCAGACAAAGCGCGTCGCGATTATTCCGCTGAT
>JAGAZS010000250.1 GCA_017939945.1 Schwartzia sp. (in: firmicutes) | reverse complement strand
TAAGGAAGAGCTGTTCAACCTAGGCTATTTCCGGGAGGAAAAGGGCAATCTTGTGACCATCTCAGAGTATTTCACCGACTTTCTGTCCAACGAGAAGCTGCAAATCGATATTTGGGACAATGTGATCAACTTGGAAAAGAAGCTGAAACAGGTCATCGAACGTGAATTTCCCAAAATGGTGGATCATTTTGAAGCTGGCGGCAAAAATACCAACGAAATCCAAAAAAATATTTTGAGGAGAGTTGACCACAGCGCTATTCCCCGTTATGAAACATTCATTGCGAACAACAAAAAAACGTTCCACAAGGACAGCACTTATTTTGACGTCATGTCTTTGGCGGACGCCGTTAAAATTATCAGGAACTGTTGGGAAGATATATTTTCCCCTTATTTCGACAACAATCCATACAGCGAATGGGATCACAAGCTCAGCAAATGTGCTTGGGCGCGAAACCCGATAGCCCACGGGCATGAGGAATACCTGACCGACGCAGACAAAAAGGAAATTGACGCATACTGCAAGATGACGTTTGACGTCTTGACAAAAACCATCGGGAGTATTCGGGCTGACCACAGATCGTTCCTAAATGTGGCTAAAAAATATAACGATATGACGAAAAACGACAGTACTACAAGCAAGCAAACCGAACTGGCTCCCCATATCAGAAACAATACACCGAACGGTAGCCTTGTAGGCAAACGTACTGAAATGGAAATCTTCCAAAAAGGTTCCAATCGAAATCTCAGCGGAATCGTGGAAGGAAAATACACAGCGGTTATCCCAAAAAATTACTTGCTGGGCAAGGAGTTGGAATCCTTACTGGGGAAACGCATCCCCGTCGAAATCGAAAAAATGAATAACGGCAAATATGAAGCAAGGCCAATCTGGAGGGATATTCACAACGAATGACGTCGAACAGCTATTGATATTCTTAATTTTGTCAAACAAGAAGGTTGCACTATGACGACGACGACCGCTAAAATCGGCGAATGGATTGAACTGAACGACGGCGGGCGCACCGTGCTGGAAATCGTTTCCGGCAGGGTTGAGCTTTACGTCGTCTACAGGTCTGTCCGCCGCGTTTTCCTCTGGGAAGAGGAAACGGGGGATTTCCTGTATGGGATTCCGACGCGCATCAACGCGCCGGAGCTCTGCCTCGTCGCCATCGCCCTCGAAGACACGACGCTGCGCTCGATACCGCTGGAGGACTTTCAGACGTCGGAACGCGCCCTGCGGAGCGACGCACTGGAAGACGCGCTGACTTCATTTTTCCACCGCCCTGATCGTCACCTGCTGCCTCGGGTCTGCCGCGAAATCCTGCCGGGCGAGAAAGAGACGCTGCCCGCCGGGACGCGGATTGCCGCGCCGAAAGGACGGCCTCTCGCCTGGCTGGAGCTTCCGAGAGAAGCGTTGAAGGAAGACGCCTCTGTGCGGTTCCTGGGCGAAAGCAACATCCTGCTGCTTCCCGCCACTGAAACCGTTGCTCTCGAAAGGGACGCGGAGGTCGCCTCTCTCTCCACGGAAGCGATCATCGAGCAATTCGGGGCGAATATCTTCCCGCTGGCGCTCGTCACGGAAATCAATCGCTTCTGCAGCGCCTATCTCGCCTTTTTCCATGCCGAGGAAAAGCGCGCCGGAGAAAATCTTGCGGAATTTGCCCGAACCAAGGAACTCCTGGTCGCCAATTCCTTCAGCGAGCTCTTGAGGAACCTGATTCCCAATCTGCCCTTCGTCAGCCGCGCCGAGGACAAACACCAGCCGTCGGCGATTCACGCGCTGCGCGAGATCGGCGATTATTTCGGCATTCCCCGCAGCCGTTTCCGCCTGCCCGAAGAGGCCGCGCACCTCACCGATACGCGGGAAATCCTGCGGACGGTCGGCAGCCGGGAACTCCACGCCCGCGAGATCGAGCTTGTCCCCGACTGGTACAGGCAGGACATCGGCCCGCTCCTGGTTACCAGGGACGGCAAGCCTTACGCCGCTCTGCCCGCGGCGCCCGACCGCTACGAGAGGATCGACCACGAAACCGGGAACCGAATCGCCATTGACGAAGCGGAGGCCGATTCCTTCGATTCCCGGGCGTTCTGCTTCACGCAGTCCATGCCGGAGGACGTGAATTCCCTCTGGAAATGGTTCAAATGGACGACGCGGCTCTGCTGGGAACGCGACTATTGGCTGCTCCTATTCTGCTGTTTCATCGCGGGACTGATTCCCGTCGTCACGCCGCTCGTCACCCAGACCATCTTCAGCGATATCATTCCGACGTATGACAAGCAGGCTTTGCTGCTCGTCGTGCAGGTCATGTTCGTGACCTCGATTTCCGGCGCGCTGATTTCCCTCGTGCGCAGCCTGACCGTGATGCGCCTCAAGAACCATGTGCGGGTAACGGCGGAATCCGCGCTTTGGATCAAGCTCCTGTCGCTGCCCGCCGCGTTCTTCCGCAAATACCAGATCGGCGACCTGGCGCTGCGGATGCAGGGCGTCGCCGTCCTGTCCCACCAGCTTTCTTCCACCGTCGCCAACGGCGTCCTCAACGGCATCTTCTGCTTCTGGAATTTGCTCGTGATGTTCTATTACAGCCCGAAGATGGCGATTCTCTCGGTCTTCATCTGGGCCATCTTTTTCGCGCTCTCGATGATCTTTTCCTGGCGCAAGGTCGGCTTCCAACGGGAAAAAGCGGACGCCTCGGGGCGTGTGTCGGGCCAGCTCCTCCAGCTCCTCGCCGGGCTGAACAAATTCCGGCTGCGGGCCGCCGAGGAACGCGCCTTTTACCTTTGGACCCAGCGCTTCGGCGACGAATGGAAATGGAACCGCAAATCCCGCTGGCAGGACACCTGGATCGGCCTCATCATGTCGGCCCAGCCTATCGTGCTGAATTTCTGCGTGTTTTACTATGCGATGTCGCTGATGGACGATTCCCAGACCTCCGGCGTCGCATTCATGACCACCGCCCAATTTTTGAGCTTCAACTCCGCGATGGGCAGCTTCGGCAGCGCCCTTTCCGGTCTCCGCAGCGGCATCGTGAGCATTTGGGGCATCATGCCGTCGCTGGAGCGCATCCTGCCCATCCTGGAAGAAAAGAGCGAAGTCTCGGAGAGCAAGCTGCCCGCCGGAGAGCTGACCGGCGAGATCGAGGCGGCGGAAATCGGATTCCGCTACAAGCCCGACGCGCCTTTGGTCTTGAAAAACATCAACCTCTCCATCCGTCCCGGCGCCTTCGTCGCCATCGTCGGCAGCTCCGGCAGCGGCAAATCCACGCTGCTTCGCGTGCTGCTCGGACTCGAAAAGCCGGAAAGCGGCGCGGTGCTTTACGACGGCATGGACATCTCCGAGCTGGACGTCTCGTCGCTGCGCCGTCAGATCGGCGTTGTCATGCAGCACGGACAGCTGATGGAAGGCAGCATCTTCTCGAACATCGTCGGCTCCCTGCCGCTGACCATGGACGACGCATGGGAAGTCGCGCGGCTCGTCGGCCTCGAAGCCGACATCAAGGACCTGCCGATGGGCATGCACACCATCGTCAACGAAGGCGGCACCACCTTCTCCGGCGGCCAGCGGCAGCGCCTGCTGATCGCCCGCTCCCTCGTCCATCATCCGAGAATCATCGTGTTCGACGAGGCCACCAGTTCCCTCGACAACGAGACACAGGCCATCGTCTCGAAGACGCTGGAAG
>JAGAZS010000249.1 GCA_017939945.1 Schwartzia sp. (in: firmicutes) | reverse complement strand
TGACGAAAAAAATTTTGCTGGCGGCGGTCGGCGCTTTGCTCTTATGTTCCGGCGCGGGAGAGGCCGCCGTTCCGCTGTCCCTGTCCGAAAGCGTCGGCATGGCGCTCGCCCGGGACAAGAGCATTGAGGCCGCCGAGGCGGGAAAAGGCACGGCGAAATGGCAGCTGTCCGCCGCCCGCCGCGCCTCCGGTTTTTCGGTAAACTGGCGCTCCAACGCCAGCACCATCGGCGGGGCGAATTACCTGCTGAATCGTAGCCGTTACGCAAGGGGGCTTATCAGCGACCCTTACCAGTACGCCTATGCCAATACGGTTTCCGCCGAATTTCCGCTATACACCGGCGGGCGCATCGAGAACAACATCAAGGCGCGGCGGCACGGCCTTTCCGCCGCCGATCTCACGCTGGAAAACACAAAGCAGACCGTGAAATATCAGACCACGGAAGCCTATTACAACGTGCTGCAACGGAAGAATCTTTTGGACGTGGCCGAAAGCGCGGTGCGAATGTCCGGCCAGCAGCTCCGCCTGATCGAGGCGCAATACAGCGAAGGCGCGGTGGCAAAGGCCGACGTGCTGCAAATGCAAGTGCAGCTCGCGAATTATCGGCAAACACAGGTCAGCGCGGCAGGCAATCTTGACGTCGCGAAGGAAACGCTCTTGGCCTATGTCGGCCTGCCTCGCGGCACGGAAATCGAGACGACGGACGTGTTTTCCTATGAGCCGTTCCCGATGGCTCTCCCCGAGTGCCTGGACTACGCATTTGCCCATCGTCCCGACGCGGCGGCGGCAAAGTATACGGCGAAACAGGCAGAGGCGCAAAAGGATGTGGCAAAGGCGGGCTACCGTCCCACCCTTTCCGCCATAGCTTCCACGAGCATCGCGGACGGGAAGCCGTTTCGCCGGGAGCGGAGCGACGCTTGGGAGGCGGGGCTCGCCCTGTCCTGGAGTGTTTTCGACAATCTGGTGACCGATGCCAATGTCAACGCGGCGAAATTCACGGCGGAAAGGGCCGAGGCGGAGGCGGCGCTTTTGCTGCGGAACGTCCGCGTGCAGACGGAAAGCGCCTATATCCGGATGAAAGCGGCGGAAGAAAATATCCGGGCCGCCGACGAAGCGGTGAAACAGGCGGAGGAGCGGCTCATGATTGCCGAGGTCCGCTATGAGGAGGGCGTGGACATCCTGCTGGCCGTGACCGACGCCCAGGAAAAGCTGACCCAGGCCCGCACGAATTACTATACCGCCCTTTACGATTACAACCTGAACAAAGCGGCTCTCGCAAAGGCGATGGGCGTGCCGGTGGATATCGACGTGCCGCGCTACGTCGCCGCGACGGAGGAAGGCAAATCCGCGCCCCGCGCTTTCGACGAAGCGGCGCTTCACGAAAAGAGGAACCCTTGATGACGGATGCTATGCCGGAAGAAGACCGTGCTTTTTGGAACGGGCTCGCGACGCGGGCGGCGACGGACAAAGCCGCCTTCTCCGCCCTTTACAACCATTTTTTCCCCATTGTTTACAAATACGTGATGCGGCGGATGCCAAGCGGCGACGTGGACGAGGTGACGGGGCGGGTCTTTCTGCGCGTGTACGAGCATATCGGGGACTACGACAGGGAAAAGGCCGCCTTTTCCACTTGGCTTTTTCGCATTGTCTCCAACGAAATCGCGCGGATTTTCGGCGCGTCCTCCAGCCGGGAAATTCCCGCCGAATATGAAGAAAGCCTTTCTCCTGCTGCGCCTGCGGAAGAAAGCCCGGAGCAGCGCTTCCTCCGCCAGGAAGAAAACCGCCGCCTCCACGCCGCGCTCCAGACTCTCTCGGCACGGGACCAGCGCATCGTGGCCATGACCTACTGGCTCGATATGTCCAGCGAGGAAATCGGCGCGGCTCTCGGCGAAAAGCCCAACACGATCCGCGTCGCGCTGAAGCGGGCGAGGGAGACGCTGAAAAAGCGGCTGGAAGAGGAATAAAATTTTTTCAAAAAACCTGTCACTATTTCCCCGCTCGCGGGTATATAAGGCAGAAAACAAAATGCAAGCCACATCAAAAAAAGGAGGTGATTTCCGCAGGAGGTTCGGAATTGACCTATAAGCAGAAAGACGAGAGCAGCGAAAGCGAAAAGAAAACATAGGAGGAATTGACAATGGCAAATTTGGATCAAGAAAAAATTCAGGCGTTTCGGGATGCGATTGACGGCGAGAAACTGGCGCAGGTGATTCAGGAGATGCCCGAGGAACGAATCGAAAAGGCGTTCCAAAACAAGGACATCCAAAAATTGGCGGATAAGCTCGGCGAGGACGTGGAACTCTTCGAGGCGGTCATGGGCGTCTATGACACGGAGAAGTCCTACGCGGCGGCTGTCGCGGCTGTGCCGGGCAATTACACGAAGGAGGAGTTCGATGAATTTCGCACGGTTTACGCCAACCTTTTCCTGAAGGGTCTTCACAGAGAGGTGTTCGAGGGCGGAGCGGACTCCAAGAAACTCTCCGACGAGGATTTGGAGAAGGTGGCTGGCGGCGTTAGCTTTGGCGCGGTGTTCAGCTTCGCGGCGAAAGGCGTGAACTGCCTCGTGGACAAGCTCCCCATGAGCGCCGATGCAAAGAAACGTACAAAGCTGATCGTAAACACGGTAAGCGCCGTGGGCAATATCGCGGTCGGCACGGTCATGTGCGCCACCGGCGTTGGTGCCGGGGCGGGAGCGATCGCCATTGCCAGCGGGGCCGTGGACCTCGGAAATGCCATTCACGGTGCGGCTACTATGAATAAGAAGTAAATAAACAGCAAGGACCAAAAAGGAGGAATTTCAAATGGAAAACAAGAAGATGAACATTGACGAGATGGATAAGGTATCAGGCGGCAACGCTGGAAACATTGGTCAGGGAGATTTGGATATCTTAACTCCTAAAGACATTGATATCACGAAGCCAAATAATGATGGAAAGGTTCCAAGCCCAAAGCTGGGTGGAAAGGACCCTACTATTATCGGTGACCCTACTGAAAGTATGATTAAGTAATTTTAATCCATCAAAAAATGCTTAGATGAAAACGGAGCCTATCTCAATGTGAGAAGGCTCC
>JAGAZS010000248.1 GCA_017939945.1 Schwartzia sp. (in: firmicutes) | reverse complement strand
CGGACGACAGGCGGAGCTTTTGAAAAACATCGGCGAAGGGCTGACCTTTATCGCCGACCTTGCCCAGGCGCAGGCGAGCTTGTATGCGCCTGCGCGGGACGGAGGGCATTTTCTCGTGCTGGCGCAGGCCCGTTCCCATACGATGGTGCAGCCGCTTCGTCTCGCGCCTGTCGGAGCGTTCGTTGCGGCGGCGTCGGAGCCTTTGGTCGCGAAAACGCTTTTGACCGGACAGCCGCTGGTCGGGCTTCGCAGCGGAACGGAAAGTCCCGACAGCCTCGAAATGCACACATACGGGATTCATGACGGCATGGACGCGATTGCCGTCGTCAGTCTTGAGGTGCCCACCGGGCAGCTTCAGGAGCGCGGCAATGCCTGCCTCGTCGACACGGCGCGCATGATCCTGCAAAACTCGCGCAGCGCTCTCGACCTGAAGGCGTATCGTGCGCTTTCTCCGCGGGACGGCGTGCTGATTGCCGACGCATACGAAAGGATTATTTATGCGAATGCCGCCGCCCAGCACATTTTCCGCGTGCTCGGCGTCGGTTCGCTTCTCGGCGTGCGTCTCGACGCGCCGGAGCTCAGCCGTCATATTACGCGGGAAACGGTGAAGCCGGACCGACCGACGGAAAAAGAGATCGAGGCGGGGGGGCTCGTGCTTTTGCGGCGCGACCTTCCGATTCTCGAGGGCGGGCGGCTTTTGCGCCGCGTCGTGGTCGTGGAGGACGTGACCGCGCTCCGGCAGAAGGAAAAGGAGCTTTCGGTGCAGGAAGCGACCATCCGCGAAATCCATCACCGCGTCAAGAATAATCTGCAAACCATCGCGAGCCTTTTGCGGATGCAGGCGCGCCGATCCAACGAGGCGGCGGTCAAGGACGCGCTGGCGGAGAGCGTGAACCGCATTCTCGGAATCGCCGCGCTTCATCAGCTCTTGTCGCGGCAGGGGACGCAGCCGGTGAACCTTCACGATCTGGCGTCGGAAATCCTCGATTTGCTTGCCGCGTCCGCGCTTCCGCCGGAGTTCCGATTGGAACGTAAATTTACCGGTGACGAGTTTCTGCTGCCGCCGAGCCGCTGCACGAGCCTCGCGCTGGTGGTCAACGAGCTGTTGCTGAACGCTATCGAGCATGCGTTTCCGGATCGCGGCTGCGGGCAAATCGGTCTCGATATCCGCGTTGGTGAAGATGGGACGACGCTGACGATTTCCGACGACGGCGTCGGGCTGCCGGAAGGCTTTGCGCCGGAGAAAGCGAAATCCCTCGGCCTGCATATCGTGCGCACGATGGTGGAGGACGATCTCGGCGGGAAAATCGAGTTCTCGGGCGGAAAGGGTACGCAGGTGAAGATTGAATTGCCACGGAAGGGATTGGAGGAGTCGCTATGAAGCCGTTGAGAATCGTGATTGCCGACGACGAGGCGGTCATCCGCATGGATTTGAAAGAAATTTTGCAGGAAGCGGGGCATGAGGTGGTCGGCGAGACGGCTAACGGCCGCCGTGCGGTGGCCATCGTGCGGGATACGCGCCCCGATCTTGTCATTCTTGACGTGAAAATGCCGGATATGGACGGCATTGAGGCGGCGCGCATGATTGACGCGGATCATTTGGCGCCGGTGCTGCTCTTGACCGCATTCGACGACGCGGAGCTGATTAGGCGGGCGACGGACGCGGGCGTGCTCGCCTATCTCGTGAAACCCGTCGAGGAAAAGAACCTGTTTCCTGCGATGGAAATTGCGCTCTCCCGTTGGCAGGAAATGCAGTCGCTGGAGGAAGAGCTGGAAGCGATGCGCGATTCGCTGGAAATGCGGAAGATCCTTGACCGGGCGAAGGGCATCCTGATGCAGGCCCACGGCATCAGCGAGGACGAAGCGTACCGGAGGCTGCAAAGGTACAGTATGGAAAAACGGCGCCCGCTGAAGGATGTGGCTGCCGCAGTAGTACAGGCGGGCGCGAAAAAAAGGCGCTGAAGGGAAAATACTCCCCGTCGAAGGAATGTCGGACTTCGGCGGGGAGTATTTTCGCGTCCTTTATCGGGAGAGAGTTCCTGCCTTGCGGATGGAAGCATATTAGTGTATATTATTGTAGATAATGCAACAACAAAGCACGGTAGAAATATACGTTCAGAAGGAGCAAACACCCATGACAAAAAAGAGCGTGGAAATCTTGGGGCTGCCCGTTATCAGCATCACCGAAGGACGCGAGCTGGGCATCAGCAAGACGCTTGTGATTGACGCGAGAAAGGGCGCGGTGGCGGCGATTACCATTGAGGATGAGGACTGGTATCGAGGCGTGAAGCTGCTGCCCTATTCCTCCGTGATTGCCATCGGCAAAGACGCCGTCACCGTCACGAGCAGCGAAAGTATCCTGACCCTTGCGGAAGCCAGCGATTTCGAGGCCATGCTCGACGAGAATGTCCGAATCATCGGCACGAAGGCGATTACTAAGACCGGAACGATCTACGGCAAGGTCAAGGAGATTTTTATCGACGACGAAGACGGATTGGTTGAGAAAATCGAGATTACTACGCTCGACGGCGCCGAGTCCGAGATTCTGGCCGACGAGATTTCTATTTTCGGGAAACAGGTCACCGTCATT
>JAGAZS010000247.1 GCA_017939945.1 Schwartzia sp. (in: firmicutes) | reverse complement strand
CAAGATGAAGAAGGGCGTGCGTTTCGTGAACTGCGCGCGCGGCGGCATCATCAACGAGCAGGATCTTGCAGACGCGGTGAAGAGCGGGCAGGTCGCTGGCGCGGCCGTCGACGTGTTTACGTCGGAGCCGCTTGCGGAGGATAACCCGCTGCGCGGCGTGCCGGGCATTACGCTGACGCCGCATCTTGGCGCGTCCACGGTTGAGGCGCAGATCGGCGTCTCGATCGACGTGGCGGAGGGCATTGTCGCGGCGCTGAAGGGCGAGCCGGTCATGACGGCGGTAAATATGGCTCCGGTGTCCGCGCAGGCGATGAACGTGATCAAGCCGTTCTTCGATTTGGCGGAGCGTCTCGGCTGCATGGCGACGGCTCTGGCCGAGGGCGCGGTCACGGCTGTGGAGGTCGAGTACACGGGCGAGATCACCGAAGTCAATACGAAACTCCTGACCACAGCGGTGCTGAAGGGTATGCTGACGCCGATTCTCGAGACGAACGTGAACTTCGTCAATGCGCCGGGGCTCGCGAAGGATCGCAATATTTCCGTGCGCGAGGTCAAGAGCAAGGAGACGGCGGACTACGCGAACACGATCCGCGTCAAGGCGACGGCGGAGAAGAAGGGCGTCATGCTAGCGGGCGCGCTGTTCGGTTCCGAGGGCCGCATCGTGGAAATCGACGGCTACCGCGTCGACCTCGATCCGCACAAGCATATCATGATCTGCCCGCACATCAACCGCCCCGGCGTCATCGGCACGGTGGGCTCGATCATGGGCAAGGCGAACATCAACATCAGCGGCATGCAGGTGGGCAATACCGACAAGGAAGGTACGAATCTGATGGTGCTGACCGTGGACAACGAAGTCCCGGCGGACGTGCTGAAAGAGGTCACGGCACTGGACGGCATCTTCGGCGCGAAAATGATCAATTTGAATGTGATCTGACAATATTCTCAAACGTAACAAGCAAGGCAGGCAACGCCGCGAAATCTTCTGGCATAAGAGTTTTCGCGGCGTTTTTATTTTAGCTCTGTTGGCGAATCGTGTTGGTGAAAAAAAGTAGCTTCTCCAGTTCCCCAAGGGGCGGACAAAAATCGGTGCTTCGACGGCTCCTTGAAAAGCAGGAGCTTTTGCAGGCTTCCCGCGGCGGTCTTTTTTGCGTGCTTTTTTTGTGGTATAATCATCATGCAGGAGGAATCGTTCGATGTTCGAGACGCCAGAGGACAAATTGCTGGGGTTCAGCAATCCGGAATACGACCAATCCGCCAAACGGCTTTTATCGGAAAAGCCCGTGATGGCATACATACTGAAAGGCACCGTACCCGAGTTCAGGGATGCGAGCCTTTCCGACATTGCAAATAAATACATCGAAGGCGAAGTGCAGGTCAGCGCTATTCCCGTCAACCCTGACAAGACGAACACCGTGGGCAGGAAGCTCAAAGGTCTTCGCAACGAAGACGGCAGCCCCACGGAAGGCTGGATTACCTTCGACATACTTTTCCATGCCATTGCGCCGGACACGGGAGAGCGAATCCAACTGATCGTCAACGTGGAAGCGCAGAAGACCTATTCGCGCAAGAAACTGAAATACATCCTGATGAAACGCGGGGTGTACTATGCCGCGCGTCTGATCTCCTCGCAGAAGGAAACGGAATTCAGCGGCAAAGACTACGACGGCATCAAGAAAGTTTACACTATCTGGATATGCATGGAATCGCCGACAGAAAAGAGCATCATCAACCACTACCGCCTGACGGAGCATCAGGTATTCGGGAAATACCGCGAGGACAGAGAAAACTATGACCTCATCAACATCGTGATGGTGTACCTGGCGAAAGGCCCGGTGCGGAACCGGATGCTGGCGCTCCTGCAGCTCCTGTTCAAGGAGACGAAAAAATCGGCGGCGGAAAAAAAGAAGCTGCTGCAAAGCAAATATGATATCGACGTAACATCGGATATGGAAGAGGAGATGAGGACAATGTGCAATCTGAGTGAAGGAATCGCCGAGGAGGCCTGGGCCGGCGGCATGGCGCAGGGCATAGCACAGGGTATGGAGCGCGGCATGGCGCAGGGCGCGAATAATAAGACCATCGAAGTCATCAGGAATCTCTGGCGCGCGGGCAAGGATATGTCGATCATCAAGATTGCCAGCGGATGGACAGAAGAGCAGATCATGAAAGTCGTGCAGACGGAGATGAATTGAACCGGCGCAGAGTCGGGAAATGACAGCGGGCTGCCGTGCGGAAGGAAATGCCTTCCCGCGGCGGCTCCTTTTTGTGTTCGAATCTCTCTGCCGATTCCTTTCGTTTCCCGCGCCGAATGTGACAAAAGTGCAAACGGCGTCGTCGCGCAAAAAATATCGAAGCAAAAATTTTGACT
>JAGAZS010000246.1 GCA_017939945.1 Schwartzia sp. (in: firmicutes) | reverse complement strand
TGCTCGACGTTTCGGCGCTGCCGAAGTACGCGACGAGGACGGAAAACGACGGCAAGCGGATCATCCTTGAGCTGACCGGGATCGGCGACGCGGTGAAGGTCAAGCCGATTATCCATAGCGACGTCATTCATCGCGTGCGTTTCACGAAGCTCAAGAACAGCGTCATTATCACCATCGACCTCGAAGAACCCGCGGATTTCGTCGTCAAGACGCTGAAAAATCCCGACCGCGTCTTTATCGATATCCAAAAGGAATTTGAATTTGAGCAGAAGTCCGAGCCGGCGTCGGGGCTGGTGGAAACGATCTACACGCGGCGCGACGGGCGGGGGCGTTTTCGGGCCTTCCTGCTGGACGTCGATCTGAAGAAATACGATCTCGTGCCGGTTCTCGCCAACGGCGAGGTGCTTGGGCGGACGACGGTCTCGCGGATGTCCGACGAAGTGGACGCGGTGGCGGCCATCAATTCCAATTATTTCGCGTCGTCGGGGGAAATCCTCGGCATGCTCCGGATGGACGGAACGGTGGTAGGCACGACGTATTTCACCCGCAGCGCGCTGGGCGTGAAAAAAAACGGCGCGCCGTTCGTGGATCAGGTGTATTACAGCGGGCGGGTGACTATCGGCAAGAAGTCTGTGCTCGTTTCCGGCGTCAACGCGGAGCGGGGCGAGGACACGCTGATCATTTACAACCGCGCCTACGACGTCCGCACGAACACGAACCAGTACGGGAAGGAGTTCGTGGTGCAGGACGGAAAAGTCGTCAAGATCAATCAGGGAAATTCCATCATACCGGACAAGGGGTATGTCATTTCGGTGCATGGGACGGCAAAGAACGCGTTCTCGCGGGTGCGCGTCGGGGACAAGGTGACGCTGGAGGAAGATCTCGGGACGGCGTTCCAGGATGTGCCGATGATCGTCGGCGCGGGTCCGACGCTGGTCAAGGGCGGCAAAGTCAATGTCACGGCGGATGAGGAAGAGTTCCCTGACGACATCGCCCGCGGACGGGCGCCGCGTTCCGGCGTCGCGGTGCTGCCGAACCGCCATGTGCTGCTCGCCGTGGTGGAC
Source organism: Schwartzia sp. (in: firmicutes) (assembly GCA_017939945.1). Taxonomy (GTDB): domain Bacteria; phylum Bacillota; class Negativicutes; order Selenomonadales; family Selenomonadaceae; genus RUG12372. The sequence continues at coordinate 7,704 of JAGAZS010000246.1, read as the reverse complement.
GGGCGGCAGGAGGCGAGCATCGGCGCGACGCTGACGGAGTTCGCCGAGCTTTTCGTCAAGTACGGCGCGAAAGAAGCCGTGAATTTTGACGGCGGCGGCTCCAGCGCGATGGTCGTGGGCGGCAAGCTGCAAAATTCGCCTTCAGACGGCGAGGAACGCCGCGTTGGCAGCGCACTGGCGGTCATGAAGAAGAAGCCGTCGGCGGAAAAACCGACGACGGGAAAAACGCCGAGAAAAAAATGAAGCTGGCTCTTGCGGAGAAGAATTTTGATTCGTATAACGAGGCAAAAAATGTCTCCCGTCACCCTTGGCAGGGGGAGCGAAAATAACAGGCAGTCAGCATATCTCTTGCCTCGTTGAAACGCCGAAGTAGGAAGTTTTGCCTACGGCAAAACCGGAACAAAGGCGTTATAATTAAAAGATGAAAGAATAGACAGAGAGGCGGCGCGGCATGAACAAAAAAATAGTCGCGGCTGTCGCTTTTGTCGTGCTGGCGCTGGGCGTGCTTCTGCTTGACGACGCCTCGGGGTTCCAGCGGGCGGCCATCGGCGGCGAGGTCACTTGGGTAATCGCGCCGGGGACGCGGGTCGAGGAAGGCAGCGCTCTGATGCGCGTCGCGGCGCTTTCCGGCGGGGAAGCGGTGGCGGCGAGGTCCGGCGTTCGCGGCGTGGTGCGCGAAACGACGGTGGCCGTCGGCGAGCAGGTGAAGAAGGGTGCTTTGGTGGCGAAAATCAGGAAGGAATAGGGTGGGAAGATTGCGAAAATTGTTCAAACGGATCCGATATATGCTGGCGGCGATGGCGGCGGGAACGGCGCTTTGGGGGTTCGCGCCCGAGGCGCAGGCCATGGACGAGATCATGCCGCTGGAGGAACTGGAGCCGGGCATGACCGGAGAGCTTTACACGGTCGCCGACGGTTCCGGCGATATCAGCAGCTTCGAGGTGACAATCCTCGGCGTGATGCAGAACGGGAAATCCATGCCTTATATCATTGCGCGCAGCGAAGGCTCTTTTGCCGATACGGACGGCGGGCTGATGCAGGGCATGAGCGGCAGCCCTGTCTATGTAAACGGAAAGCTGATCGGCGCCGGCTCCGCGACGGTCAAGGAAATGGACCCGCACACTTTCCTGATCACGCCGATCGAGGAAATGCTTCTGCTTTGGGATATGCCCGATAAGAAGAACAGAAGAAGCCCGGAGCGTGCAGAGACGAAGAAGGCGGAGGAAAAAGCGGGAAAGGACGCGAAAGACGCCAAGCCGGAGGAAAACGCAAAGAAGCCTGATACGGAGAAGAACGCGAAGGACGCAAAGGAACAAACGAAGGACGACAAGCAAAAGCCGGCGGCTTCGGCGAAGGATACGGACGCGAAGAAAGAAACGCCTGCGGCTCCGAAGAAGGAGTCCGACGAAAAGAAAGAGACGCCTGCAGCTCCCAGGAAGGAGTCCGAAGAAAAGAAGGAGACGCCTGCAGCTTCCAAGAAGGAGTCTGACGAAAAGAAGGAGACGGCCGCAGCGCCCGCAAAGGGAACGGACGACAGGAAAGAAACGCGGAACGCGGACAGCAAGAGGGACGCGAAGGACGAGCGCCCCAAAAACGATACGCGTAAGAAAGAGGAATCCAGGGCCATAGAGGAAGACGCGGACGAAGGGGATTCGACGAAGGACGGCGCCGGAGTGGAGGAAAAATCTCTCGTCTACGCCAGCGGGTTCGGCGAAGCGGGCATGAAGTTCCTCGAGAAGCAGCTTGCGCCCCTCGGCCTTACGGCGTCCTCTTTTGGCGGTCTTTCCGGCGCCAGCTACACGACGGACTACGCGGCGGAGCTGTATCCGGGAAGCGCTGTGGGGGCGGCGTTGGCTTACGGTGACTTTGCCTTCGCGGCGACCGGAACGGTTACGGCAGTGGAGGAAGACGGGCGCTTGCTCGCTTTCGGTCATCCGTTCCTGCATCGGGGCAATGTCAATTATTTCATGACGGACGCTTCGGTTTTCGCGATGGTCAACGGCATGACCGACGGCATGAAGCTGGTCAATACCGGCAGCATCATCGGGCGGATCAATCAGGATCGTACGGCGGGCATTTCCGGGATTGTCGGAACGTTCCCGTCGGTGGTGCCGATTCGCCTGACCGTGGAGGACAAGACGCTGGGCAAGGCCGATTCCTACGCGGCGACGATGGCATACGACGAAGCGTTCGTGCCGGTGCTGACACAGGCAATCGCATACGCTGCGCTGGGGCGCACGGTGGACAACATGAGCGAGAGCACGGTCAAGGTGGATTTCGCGATTCGCACCGACGCGGCGGAGGACGGCGTCTTCAAACGGACGAATCTTTTCTACGCGGCGGCGGATACCGGGCAGATCGCTTTCGCAGAGCTGGCGCAGGTGCTGGCGGTGATTTCCGGCGACATGAAGGGCGAAGCTGGACTTTACGATATCAAGGTCAAGATTAATTCCGAGGCGGCGCGGCGCACGGCGTCCCTTGTTTCCGCCACGCCGGACAAGCCGACGGTGAAGCCCGGCGAAACGGTGAATTTCAAGATCACGCTGCAGCCGTACCGTTCTGAGACAGTGACGGTGGACGTGCCGTTCACGGTGCCGAAAATGCAGCGGGACGGGGCGATGCACCTCGACGTCCACGGCGGCGGGCTGGTTTCCCTCGAAAAACTCCTTGCGGCGGCGCAGTCGGAAATGGGCGTCGTCACCGCCGACAGCCAGGAGCAGTCGAAAACGCTTACGGAACGTCTGAAAGAGCTGGGCGAAACCGACGCGAACCATGAGATCGTGATCGAGCCGGGCGCGGGGCCGGTGCTCAGCGAAAAAGAGCAGAAGAAGGAAATCGAGGAAGCGATCCGGCGGCAGGAAGAGCTGCAGGCGAGCGGACAGAAACCGGACACGAAACCGCCCAAGGCGAAGCTGGCGACCGATTATGTGATTGACAACGTCATCCATACGGCGGTGGAAGTTTCGCGGAAAGAGCGGAAAGAGGAGTAAAATTCTTTTTCTTTTCAGCCAACATGAAGTATGGTATAATAAGTCTGCATAGTATGGGAAACGAAGATAGAAATGGTTTCCGGGTGCTGGGAGGCGTTCCAAGTGGAAGAAAAGATTGAATTGGACGGAAGAGCCCTGCGGATATTGGTGACAGACGACTCGAAGCTGCTCAGGAAAAAGCTCCGTCTGGAGCTGGAAAAGCACGGCTGCGAGGTCTTGGAAGCGGAAAACGGAAAAGAAGCGGTCATGAAGACATTGCAGGAAAAGCCGGACGGCGTTTTCCTCGATATCGTCATGCCCGAGGTCGGCGGCATCGAAGCCCTTCGCGTTTTGAAGGAGGTGTCACCCGATCTGCCGGTCATTATGTTGTCTTCCGCAGGAACGCCGCAAAAGCTGATGGAGACGCTGAAGCTCGGCGCGCTCGACTTTATCCAGAAGCCGTATACGGCTGCGCAGATCAAAAAAGCGCTCGAAAGCATTCGAAAGAAGGCGTCGAGCAATGAATAGCCTGTATTTTGCGCAGTACCTCGTCAACGAGGACGTTCTGGAATCGCAGGAGGCAAAAGATCTCCTGAAGGCCGGCGAAGGGACGGTTCCCGGTCTCGCGGTGGTCGCGCTGGCCGAAGGGGCGGTTCCCGCGTCCAAGCTGGCGGAGCTTGCGCCCTTCGAGAAAGAGGCTTTCCCGAAGCTGGCAATTTCCGAAGGGGTGCTGTTCGCTTCACAGCTTGAGAAATTGCAGGAAATCCATGCGACGGACGGCCTTCGTCTCGCGCAGGCGCTTCTCGACAGCGAGAAAATGGATTTCGTAGAGCTGGGACGTCACATGGCGGCCTGCGGCGCACAGGAAGGCAGCCCGATCAAGGAGGCTGTCCGCCGCCTTGCGTCGGACAATGAGGAAATCGCGGTGGAACTGGAATCCTATGCCGAGTTCACCGAGCTTTTCATGCGTTCGTTCATGCGCTTTATGGATACGCCGGCCATTGTCAACTACTGCGAGCCGGATTATGAAGGGATGTTCGCGTCCCATATCGTTTCCCAGCGCCTTTCCGGTCAGCTCAGTTTCGTTTCGGGCATTTACGCCAGTGACAAGATGTTTGTGGAAATGGCGAAGCGTTACAGCCGCGAGGAAATCGAAGACGCGGACGAGATGGCCGAGGACAGCATCTCTGAATTCTTGAACGTGGTCAACGGTTTGTTCGTGGTCGACCTCGGCAAGCGCGACCTCGATCTTGACCTTGAGGCGCCGCGCATCGGGCAGAACAAGCACCCGCAGGGGAGCAAGCAGCTCCAGCTTTGCATCGATACCGGCTTTGGTTCGTTCACGCTGGTCATGGCGGCGGACGAGTTCACATTGACGGAAAAACCGCCGACGGATTGACGGCGGCTGACAAAAGAAAACGAAAAGAATAGGAGGGATGACGCAAGTGTCGTTTGCTTGCAGCATCCCTTTTTTGTTTGATTGCCATGGTCAAAGAGGGAGGAAGAACGGATGGAACCGGAGGCACACAAGGGAATAGTGCGTGAGGCTGTAATCGGCAGCGTCATCGTCGCCGCGATTCTTTTGTTTGGCACGATTATCACGGGCAGGAATGCCAGCGAGGACACGGAGGCCGCCGTTCACGCGGTGAGCCTGATGTATCTTGACGAGCTGGCGGAGCGGCGCGAGCAGGTTGTTTCCTCTGCGCTGGCAAATTATATTGCCAATATGGACGCCGCCATCGGGCTGCTCGAGCCGTCGGATTTGTCCAGCGTGGCTGCGTTGCGGTCATACCAGGCGCGCATGAGGCAGCTTTACGGGCTGGAAAAGTTCGCGTTCGTGGACAGCGACGGGCTGATTTACACTTCGCGAGGCACGCGGACGGACATCGACGTTTACCGCTTCGACTACAATAATCTGACGGGCCCCGCGATTTCGCTGAAAAACGCGGACGGCGGCAAAAAAACGGTTATCGCCGTGCCGGTGGATCGCCTGCCGCTGGAAGGGAAAACGCTGGTCGCCTGCTTCATGGAAATCGACATGAACCGCATGCTGCGGAATCTTTCCCTGCAGTCGGACAACAACAATACCACATTCTGCAGCATCTACACCCGCAAAGGCGCGGCGCTGTCCAACGTGGTGCTTGGCGGCCTTGCCAGCGAAAGCAATCTTCTGGAGGCGCTGGCTCACGCCGAATTTGAGCGCGGATACTCGTTCCAGTCGTTGGCGGCTGATTTCGAGGAAGGCAAGAAGGGCGTAATCTCTGTTACTTACAACAATATACAGGAGACCCTTTGCTATGTGCCGATCAAGGGCACGGACTGGATGCTGACCTACCTTGTGCGGGAAAGCGTGATCAATGAGCAGATCAGCCCGATTGCCGACGGGATCGCCAGGAGGAGCCTCGTGCAGTCAATGCTGACAGCGGCTGCGCTCATTGCTTTGTTTGCCGTCTTGTTCCTGCAAACGAGGCGAGCCGCCCAAGCCACGCTGGAAAAAGAGGTTTCCGAGGCCGAGAACCGGGGCAAGCAGCAGGAACTGGAAGAGCAGCTCGCGCTGCAGGAGGAGTTTTTGGCGCAGGAGCAGCTGAAGGCGCAGCAGGAAAACATGATCAATTCCCTCTCCGCCGATTACCGCAGCGTCTATTATATCGACCTCGACACCGATGAAGGCATTTGCTACCGCAAAGGGGAGCTGCCGGGCTCGCCGGAGGTTGGCGCGCATTTCCCGTACCTCGAAAAATTCCGGCAGTATGCCGAGCGTTTCGTGAAGCCGGAATACCGGGACGAATATCTGCGGCTGATCGAGCCCGCGGAAGTTCGCCGGCGTCTTGCCGAGACCCCGATCCTGACTTATCGCTTCCTGGCGTCGTATGACGAAGGGGAGCACTACGAGAGGCTGCGCTTTTCGAGCGCGAACCCGGAGACGAGCGGAACTGAATCGGAAGTCAAGGCCGTTTGCGTAGGATTCGCGGACATCGACACGGAAATGCGCAGTTCCATGCAGAAGAGCAAGGCGCTTAAAGAGGCGCTGCAGGCGGCGGAGGATGCGAACAAGGCCAAGACGGCGTTCCTTTCCATGATGAGCCATGAGATCAGGACGCCCATCAACGCCGTTATCGGCATGAACGAGATGATCCTGCGGGAAAGCCGGGACGAGAACGTGCTGACTTATGCGGAGAACGCGCGCGCCGCTTCCATGAGCCTGCTTTCCATCATCAACGATATCCTCGATTTCTCGAAGATCGAGGCGGGCAAGATGGACATTCTCCCCGTGGAGTATGAGCTGGCGTCCCTCGTGAACGACCTTGTGAATCTTATACGCCTGCGGGCGGAGGAGCGCGGCCTCGCGCTTTATGTGCGGGTCAGTCCCGAGACGCCGCACAGCCTCATCGGCGACGAGGTGCGTATCAAGCAGATCATCACGAATATCCTGACAAACGCGGTGAAATATACGGAGAAGGGATCGGTTTCATTCTCCGTCGGCTTCCACCAGAAATCGCAGGACGAGATTGCGCTGGACGTTTCCGTCACCGATACCGGACGCGGCATCAAAGAGGAGGATATGGAGAAACTCTTTGCCGCCTTTGACCGGCTGGATGCGGAAAAGACGCGCAAGATCGAGGGGACCGGCTTGGGCCTCAACATTACCCAGCAGCTTCTGCAAATGATGGGGAGCCGTCTCGAGGTGCGGAGCGTTTACGGAGAAGGTTCGACCTTCTCTTTCTCGCTTGTGCAGAAGGTGGCGGACTGGAAGGGCATCGGAGACCTTACAGAGGCGCTGAAGCGCGTCGAGAGCAAGCACGTCGGTCACCGCGCGGGTTTCACCGCGCCCGAGGCGCGCATTCTCGTGGTGGACGACGCGCCCATGAACATCGCGGTCGTCTCCGGATTGCTGCGGCGCACGAAAATTTTCGTCGATACGGCTGCGAGCGGCGAGGAGTGCGTCGAGAAATTCGGCGAGAAACAATACGACCTTGTGCTTCTCGATCACCGGATGCCGGGCATGGACGGCGTCGAGACGCTGGAAACATTGAAATCCCTCTATCCCGGCAAGTTCAAGAGTACGCCGGTCATCTCCCTGACGGCCAACGCGATTTTCGGCGCGAGGGAAGAATACATGGCCGCCGGGTTCGCGGACTATCTCGCCAAGCCGGTAATGCCGAACGAACTGGACGCGATGCTTTTGAAGCACCTGCCGCCCGAGAAGATCATCTTGGCCGAGGAGGGCGGGGCGGAGCCGGAAACGGACACGGATACGCCGCTGCCGGACTGGCTGGGCGATATCCCGTTGATTTCCACGCGCCGGGGCGTCGAATTTTGCGGCGGCAACCGGGAATATCTCGACGCGCTGAAGATTTTCGCCGCATCGATCGGGGAACGTGCCGACGAGCTGGAGCGCCTTTACAAGGAACACGATTATGCGAATTACACGGTGAAGGTCCATGCCCTGAAGAGCATGGCGAAGTCCATCGGCGCGACGGAGCTTTCGGAAATGGCGGCGGAGATGGAGGAGGCGGGCAAGAAACGCGATCTCGCCGCGCTGACGGCGGGGGCGGACGTGCTGCTCTCGCTCTACCGGAGCCTTTCGGAGCCGCTGAAGCGGCTGACGGAACCTGCGCCTGAACCGCCCGTACCGGCGGTGAGCATGGACGCGGAGAAGGCGCTTGTCACCCGGCGTCGTCATACGCTGCTGCTGGTGGATGACGACGAGGATTTCCTCGCGCTTTCCAAGCGC
>JAGAZS010000245.1 GCA_017939945.1 Schwartzia sp. (in: firmicutes) | reverse complement strand
TACACCCCTGCGCTATCCTATTCAGGGACAGCTTGCCCCTATGCGGGAGATTTCAGACGCAAAACCGGAGGCCCGAAACGGGCCTCCGGCAAGGGTTCAAGGATTGCTCAGGGAGGAGAATAGCGATCAGGGCTTCTCTTCCACGATCACGATACGGCCTTCGCCGTAGGGGTTATCATACTGCTCGCCGACGGTGCCGCCAAGAGTGTCGACGATATAGTCAATGAGGACCTGGTTATCCAGCTTCACACGATCCTGCAGGAGCTTGCAGCCGCCGAACATGGAGTAGCCGTCGCCCTGGTTGAGGAGCATGTAGTCATGGCTGGCCAGGGTGTAGGTGGCTTTGGGATCGATGGGCTTCCCGTTCACAAGGACATTCTGCACACGGCGCTCGCCATCGATACCGGCAAACAGGGTATTCTCGTCCTGCTTGCAGGGAGTATCGATGTAGGTGTGGATCTCATAGGTCAGACCGGAGACCTGCAGGAAGCCGCCGTTCTCCTCGGGCAGATTCATCGCGCTGAGCTCCAGCGCGTCGAGGATCGTCTGCCCCGTGACTTCCACCGCCGAGCTCATATTGCCGAAGGGGAACGCGGTCAGGATGTCCTGATAGGTGAACACGCCTTTCGAGATCTTGTTGCGGAGCGAACCGCCGTTCACAAGAGCGATATCCGTATTCAGCACAGCGCGGAACGCGTCGGCCACGAAGTCGCCCATATTCGTCTCCTGGCTGCGCACGCGGCGCTCGCCCGTCGCGGGATCACGCTCGCACAGATCGACCAGCGCCTCGCCCACGGTCTGCTTCAGGATCGGCTCGAATTTCTTGTTTTCCTTCTCGATGACCTTCAGGTTTTTCGGATCGGGATTGGGCAATGTGTCTTCCTTCTCCAACGTCGAGGTCATCGTGCCGTCGTCGTGGATGACGAGCTTGCCCACCGTCTGCATTTTCGTACCGGTCTGGGTGATCAGGACGTCCTTGCCGTCCTTGTTCTTCGCCATGAGGGTATCGAACTGCTCATGGGAATGGCCGTCGATGATGGCCGTGACGCCGCGCGTATTTTCCGCGATCGTAATGCTGGACCACTTGGGAATCGAGCCGTTCACGCCGAGATGACCGACGACGATCACATATTCCGCGCCTTCCGCTTTCGCAGCGTCTACGGCTTTCTGGATGGCGGCGTAAATTTTCGCGCCCGAATTATCCTCGGAGAAACCGTAAATGAACTTCCCGTTTTCATCCTGGAAATACTTCGGCGTCGAAGTCGCCAGCGTTTCCGGCGTCGTCACGCCGACGAAAGCGATCTTGTGGCCGCCCGCGGAAACGACCTTGTAAGGGGAAAGACAGAGGTTGCCCGTACGCAGGTCGGTAAAATTGCAGGAAAAGTATTTCGTCTTCTGCAGCGAATTCAGCCGGAAGAACTGCTCCATGCCGTAGTCGAACTCATGGTTGCCGGGAATCAGGAAATCGTAGCCGATGGCGTTCATGATGTTCACGATGGACTCGCCCTTCGAGAGCTTCCCGATGGGCGCGCCCTGCACCGCGTCGCCGGCATCCACCAGCAGCACCGCGAGGCCCTGCTTTTTCAAATCCTTCTTGTACTGCGAGAGCCGCGCAACGCCCACGTTGTCCTCCACGCCGCAGTGGATGTCGTTCGTGTGCAGGATCACCACGTCCGCCGCCCAGGCGATTGCCGAGAACGCCAGCGTGAAGACAAGCGTCAGCAGCAGGGACAAGAACCGATGAAATCTTTGCTTCATAAAATCAATCCCCTCTTTTTCATAAAATTATGAACCGCTTATATGATAGTAGATTTCAACAAGAAAGGCAAGGGAAAAACGGTGGATATTTTGTGAACAAACAAGAGCGAAAACAGGCGCAGGCAAAAACTTTTCCACATAGAAAGGCTGTTTTGTGAATAAAATTGTGGATAAGTGGATAAATTATTCCGTCCTTTTGGCATTTTCGGCAGGATTTTTTTGTGTCCCGTCGAAGTAGTATTTAATATTATCCACAAAAGGGGCGACGCTTTATGAACCAACTTTCCATTTCGAAAAAGCTGGCGCTTGCTTTCGGCATCCTGTTCCTGCTGTTCGCGGGCTTCGGTTTCTTCGCCGTGCGCTCGGCGGAGAACATCGGCAAAGAGGTCCGGAACATCGGCGACTGGATGGAGTCCCGCGACCGCGTGGCCGTCATATCCGAAACGGCGGCGGGCCTGCACCGCGCACTGATGTACCGCATCACCGTGGACGATCCGGCGGCGCGGCAGGAGTGGGCGAAGGCGGAAAAGGAACGCATCGCCACAGTAAATGAAGCCTTTGCCGAATACGAGAAAACGCTGAATGAGACGGAATACGACACGGAAGAGGAAAAGGAAAGCGATTTCAAGATCCTGAACACGGAAAAGGCGCTTTGGGACGCCTACCGCGCCGAAGTGGAAAAGGTCGACAAGCTGCTGGACGCCGGCGACCGCAAAGCGGCGGACACGCTGCTGGAGCAAGAGACCGCCAAGGCGTTTTCCGCTTTGATCGACGCAATGGAAGAAGACGCCAAGAGCTGCCGCGAAGGCACGCAAGAGGCACTGGACGCCGGCGAAGCGGCATACCAGTCCGTCATCACGATGGCGATTGCCGCCAGTATCCTGATTCTCGTGATTTCCATTCTCGTACTCGTCGTGCTGACGAAGGCCATCCGGAAATCCGTCAAGACAATTACCACCACCGCGAAAAAGGCGGCGGACGGCGACCTTTCCCGGAACATCGAGCTGGAAACGGCGGACGAGTTCGGCGAGATCGCCCACTATTTCAATGAAATGCTCGACGCCACCCGCAGCGTGCTGCTCAGGATGCAGGGAACGGCGGAGGAAGTCGCCCAAAGCTCCGACCGACTGACCGAGAACGCGGAGCAGTCGGCGCAGGCAACCCAGAGCGTCGCCGAAGCCGTCACCAACGTCTCTGCGTCGGCGTCGATGCAGATGGACGCGCTGACCGAGACGAACGAGCGTGTCGGCCGTTTGCAGGAAGGCATGCAGGAAGTCGTGGAAGTCGTGCGCTCCGGCATGAAGGGCGTCCACGACGCCGTTGAGGGCGCGAGCGAGGGCAACACGCTGGCGGCGAACACGGTCCAGCAGATGAACCGTATCGCCGAAACCGTGGCGGAGTCGGCGGACACCGTTGCGAAGCTCGGCGAAAGCTCGAAAGAAATCGGCTCGATCGTCGAGGTCATCACCGGCATCGCCGGACAGACGAACCTTCTGGCGCTGAACGCCGCCATCGAAGCGGCACGCGCCGGAGAGCACGGCCGCGGCTTTGCGGTCGTCGCAGAGGAAGTCCGAAAGCTCGCCGAGGAATCCCGGACAGCGGCGGAACAGATCGGCGAACGCATCCGCGCGATCCAGCAGTCCACCGACGCGGCAGTCCGGGCCATCGAACTGGGCCGCGACACCGTGCAGGAGGGCAAGGAGAACGTCACCCGGACCGGCGAATACTTCCAGCGCATCGTCACGCAGGTCGAGGCCGTCCGCGAGTCCACGCAGAAGATCCTCGACACGGTGGAAGGGCTGCAGACGCCCGTCCGCGAAATCTCCGACAACGCGCAGGAAGTATCCCAGCAGGCGCGTTCCGTCGCCGACGAAGCGCAAAGCGTTTCAGCGTC
>JAGAZS010000027.1 GCA_017939945.1 Schwartzia sp. (in: firmicutes) | reverse complement strand
GCAGTCTTCCGCCTATACTATCTTCGGGGAGCTGAATTTCTTCTTCTGATATATAGACATAAAAAAAAGCCGACAACAGCCGGCGTTTTTTTAAGATCCAAAATCAGTAAATCGGCGTGCTTTTCAGCACGAAGATATCATGCTCTTCCAGTTCGTCGCGGACCCAGTCGAAATGGTCGTTGATCTCGTCGTAGAACTGGCGGCGGAAGTCCATGTCCTCGAAGATGTACGGGATGCTGTATTCCGCCGTCGCGTCGTTGTCGTCGAAGTCCTCGATCTCGAAATAATTCTCGTGGATGCGGCGCAGCCATTCCTGATAGCGCTCGTTGATGTCGTCGGACTGGATGCCCTTGAAGCTCTTCATGATCTTCTTCTGCTGTTCCTCGGACAGCCCGGTGACTTCCTCGCCGCTGACCTTCTGCAGGATGCGGAAGATCTCCTCGGCGGCCTCCATGAACTCGTCCCAGTTCTTGCGCCCGTCGGTGAAGCGCTCGCCGCTCTTCCACCAGAGATAGGGCATATCGGGACAATGGACGGCGGCGGCGTGGCCGAGAGGCATGACCTCGTCGAGAATCTTGCTGACGAAGGCCGACGCGCCGAGAATGTCGTCCAGCACCTTCTCGACGACGGAGCCGGAGGTCACGAAGATCAGGTCCTGCACCTTGTTGACGATGTTGTTGATGCCGGCAAACTCCTGATGCGCCCAGGTGTCGGCGAAGACGTGCAGGCCGACGCCGAGGCGGAACGTGTAATTCGTGTTGTCCAGCGTCGTTTCCAGCAAGCGGTCAGCGAGTTTTTTCGACAACTCGCTGTTCTTCTTGCAGATCAGCTGTTCTTCCTGCGTGTCGCCCTCAAGGCCCGGCAGGAAGTGGAACGGGATCCAGATCTCGCGGTTGCCCTTGCCGCTGACGTTGCCCCAGATATTCTGGCAGGAATAGCGGACATGAACGCCCTCGGCGATGTTTTTCTTTTCCTCTTCGTCGGAAAAAGGCGTTGAGTCGAAATTGTCGTCCACCAGCTGGGATGCGGATGCAATCAAATTCGCGTTCTCGCTGCCGAATTTCGCCCAGCGGGCAAGCACATAGACCGTACCGTAGTGAAAATCGATATCCATAGTACACCTCAATCGTCAAAAATCATTGTTCGCACTGTGTGTCCCCGTACTCGTAAATCGTATCGCTCGGGAGATCGATCGCATCGTTCCAAAACACGCAGGTACGGCTTTCGTCTAGCTGCACCTGTCGGAAAAGCCCTGTTATTGTCATTAAATCCTCATACCCCGGAAGCGTGCGGATATCTTCCTTCACGTCGTAAATCACAGTACGCCCGTCGTCAAAAACAGCGCGCAGGCAATAATCCGGGAGCGGATTGATCTCTTTGATTCGATGAAGCATGAGAAATCCCCTCTTCTGACGTCAGTCAAACAAGCGGCGGGAGTTTTTTGATGTCCTGGCGGTCCCACATTTGTTGCAGTTCGTTCTGATATTTTTTCAACCACTCCGTAACAAGTTCCTGCGCTTTTTTGGGCAAATCGCCTTGTATCATTTCCAATGTTTGGATATTGAACTCGCCCATATATTCGCCGTAAAGCGCATGGACATGGCTCGGCTCATGTTCTTTCGGTTTGAAGAACATTTTAATGACAATTCCATAAAATCGTGTTATTTCCGGCATATTGTCACCGCCTTTTTCTTCATTATATATCAGTGGATTTGCCAACGTCAATAAACATCCGTTATTCGACCTGCCGTCCCGCCCCAGGACCGTCGTTGGCTACCGGGACTTTTGCTTCGGAAAAGGTCTTCATGTCGTTCAGGATATGGAGCGCGGCGTCGACCAGCTTCAAGCCGAGACAGGCAATCGCGCCGCCGGAGACTGTCATATCGAGGGTCAGCAGCGCGGGCTGGACGTGCAGGACGTAAGGGGCGAGGGCGGGGCAAAGAGCCTCGGCGTAGCGCGCTATGATTTCCGTCGATTCGTCGTCCAGCACGATCATCGCGTTGTTGTGCGCGCCGGCGATCATCGCGCCGAGCAATGCCGCGGCGTCCGGCTGCAGTTCCTTCGGCACATGGGCAAGGAATTCCTGCGGCTCGAATTTCAGTGTGCCGTCCTCGTTCAGCAGCGCCTCGCGCATGGCCTTCGCCTTCGTGCCGAAAGCGTCCTTTTCGTCGGATTCCGTCAGCGCCAGCGCCAAAAGCGACGACGAGAAGGCAATGTCCTCCGCCGTCTCGCGCCCGAAATCGAAAGCGTCGGTCAACGGGCGGTCCGGACGCAGCCGCGCGACCTTGACCTCCGCCTCCGCGTGGGTCGCGAAGGCCGCCGTAAGCTGACGCTGGGCCGCGCTCATTTCCCCGTCCGTGAATACGAGCAACGTGCGGGAAAGGTTGGTATCCGGGCGTTCCTCGTCCAGGATTCCCGCCAGCTCCACGGCGATCTCTTCCAGATAGCCGAGGCAGTGGATCGGCTTCGCCAGATTGTCGAGCCGGAATTGGCAGGCCTCCATCGCCGCTCTGGACGGCTTCGGGAACGTCTCCAGATAAAAATCGAAGGTTTTGTCCGTCAGCGGCACGGCTTTCGCCGGCATGGTCTGATGCTCGAAAAAGTCGTCCCCGTCGTCGAGGTCGAGATAGCCGGAAGCGAGTGACGCCGCGTCCAGCAGATTCACCGCGATGGAGGAACCCGTCGCCTCGCCGAGACGGAATTTCATGTCCATATAGGGGCGAATGCCGAGCTTTTCGAGCGTCGCTTTATGGGCAGGCTCGGCGGCGATATGGGAGCCCATCAGGTAATGGGGAACCAGCGGGCAGAGCGCCTGCGCGATCAACGCCGCCGCGCCGGTGTTGAATCCGTCCAGCATGACAAACGCGCGGTGCGCCGCCGCGCCGAGGATAATGCCGGCGATGCAGCCGAGCTCGAAGCCGCCGACCTTCGAAAGCAAATCAATCCCGTCCGTCGGGTCGGGGCGGTTGATTTCCAGCGCCTGACGCACGACCTCGATTTTCACCTTCAGCCGCTCGTCGGAAATATTCGTGCCGCGTCCGGTGGCCTGCTCCGGCGTCAGTCCGCAGGCGGCGGCGACGATGCAGGCCGACGAGGAAGTGTTGGCGATTCCCATTTCCCCCGGCAGGAAGCAGCAGACGCCTTCCGACGCGCATTTTTCCGCCAGCTCGATACCGGTCTCGACGGCGCGCACGGCTTCGTCTCGCGTCATAGCCGGACCTTTCGCGAAATTTTTCGTGCCGAAGGCGATCTTCCTTTGAATCAATCCGGGAATCCATGATGTATCCGAAGCGATGCCGAGGTCGACGACGAGCAGCTCCGAACCGGAAAAGTTCGACAGCGCGTTTGCCGTCGATCCGCGGGAGATCAGGTAATTCGCCGTCATCTGCACCGTGGTCGAGACCGGGTAGGCGCTGACGTTCATTTCCGCGACGCCGTGGTCGGCGCAGCAGATAATCGCGCATTTCTTGATTTCCGCGGGAGCCTC
>JAGAZS010000244.1 GCA_017939945.1 Schwartzia sp. (in: firmicutes) | reverse complement strand
GCCAGCCGCGCCCGCGCCTCGTCCTCGCCGAACCGACGCGCGAGAAACGCCGCCGTGTCCGCGACGCCCAACGAATGCTCGTAGCGGCTCTTCTTCAACCGACGAAAAAGCTCCTTTTTCATTTCTTCGTAATCCATCAGCGATACAGACCTTTTTTGTAAATGTACTGCTCCACTTCGCGGGGCACGATGTACCGAATCGAAGCCCCGCGGGCGACGCGCTCGCGAATGTCCGTCGACGAGATTTCCAGCTCCGGCGTGTTCAGCAGATGAATCTGCCGCACGCCGAGGTCGCCCAGAATCTCCCGCGTCTTCTCCACGTCGGGACGGCAGCCGGGGCGCGAAGCCGCAATGAACGGGCAAATCTCCAGAAGCTCCCTGATGCGTTCCCATGTATGGATCTCGCGAATGATGTCGGTGCCCGCGATAAAATAATATTCCGTGTCGCCGCCGGACGCCCGCATGAGAGCCCGTACCGTATCAATGCTGTAAGAAGGTCCTTCGCGGCGCATCTCGATATCCGAGACCTCAAAGGCGCGGTTCGAGCAGGTCGCCAGCACCGTCATCAGATAGCGGTCCTCGGCAGGGGAAATCTTCCGCCCCAATTTATGCGGCGGCTGCGCGGCGGGAATGAACAGCACGCTTTCCAGCTCGTACTCGTCCCGCACCGCCTCGGCCATCATCAGATGACCGATATGGATCGGGTCGAAAGTGCCGCCGAGAATGCCGACGCGATGTTTTGTCTCTGCCATGCCCACACCCCGAACTTAACTTAATACAAAATACGCCGCCGCCGTGGCCAACGCCATCGTCGCAGCGACAATCAGCACCGCCCGCGCCGCATCGATCATATCATAACGATTTTTCGGATCGCGCCAGGCATCCCGAAACGACGAAACATAATCCGAAAGACTCATTCGCGAATCTGCCCCTCACCGAAAATCATATACTTCGTGCTGGTCAGCTCATTCAATCCCATCGGTCCGCGGGCGTGGAGCTTCTGCGTGCTGATGCCGATCTCCGCGCCGAACCCGAACTCAAAGCCGTCGGTGAACCGCGTGGACGCATTCACATAGACCGCCGCCGCGTCCACTTCGCGCTGGAATCGATGCGCGTGATTGAGGTCGTTTGTCACGATCGTCTCGGAATGACCGGTATTGTAACGGTTGATATGATCAATCGCCTCGTCGATATCCTTCACGACCTTGACCGAAAGAATCAGGTCGTCATATTCCGTTGCCCAGTCCTCGTCCGACGCCTCCTCCATGTCGGGAACCACTGCCCGCGCCGCAGCATCGCCGCGAAGCTCGACGCTTTTTTCCCGCATCGCTTTCGCCATTTTCGGCAAAAATGCCTTCGCCTCGTCCTGATGGACCAGCAGCGTCTCCATCGCGTTGCAGACGGCGGGACGCGAGGTTTTCGCGTTCAGCGCGATACGGAGCGCCATGTCGATGTCGGCGCCCGCGTCCACAAACGTATGGCAAATCCCCGCGCCTGTCTCGATGACAGGCACGACGCTTTCCGTGACCACGCGCTGGATCAGTCCCGCGCCGCCGCGCGGAATAATCACGTCGAGCAGCCCCGTCAGATTCATCATCACGCCCACCGCGTCGCGGCTCGGGCTGTCAATGAACTGGATCGCCCCCTTCGGCACGCCTTCCTTTTCGGCGGCCTCCGCCAAAATCCCGCTGATGGCGCGGTTCGATTTCAGCGCCTCGGACCCGCCGCGCAAAAGGACGGCGTTGCCCGACTTCAGACAAAGCGCTGCGGCGTCCGCCGTCACGTTCGGACGAGCCTCATAAATGATGCCGATGACGCCGATGGGCACTTTCACGCGCCGAATTTCCAGCCCGTTCGGGCGAATCGTCTCCATCGCGCCTTCGCCAATCGGATCGGGCAGCATCGCCGTTTGCCGAAGCCCGTCCGCCATGCCGCGAATCCGTTTCTCATCCAGCATCAACCGGTCGAGCATCGCGCGGGGCGTGCCCTTTTCCTGCGCCGCCGCCATATCCTCGGCGTTCGCTGCGAGAATCGCCGCCGCGTTTTTCTCCAAAGCGTCCGCCATCGCGCGAAGCGCCGCGTCCTTCACGGGCGAAGCCGTCACCGCCAGCCGACGCGCAGCCGCCTTCGCAGCACGCGCCTGATCGCAAACGATTTTTTCTATGTCACTCATGCAAAAATCCTCCAAAACACAAAAGAAAAAGGAAAACAGCGTCAACTGTTTTCCTTATTATTACACACCAAAAGCACTTCGTCAATTTTTCGCGGAGCCCCTCCCCCCGTGGGCGATCATATTATTGTTTTATCGTTCACGGAAAAATTGTTGACAAACGCAAAAACAGGTGTAATGTTAATACGATATGTTTTTTTAAAACAATCTAAATCAAGGGAGGAAACAACATGGACTACAAAATTCTCTACCCCGAGGCATTCCCGATTGTACAGCTTGAAATGGAGAAGGGCGAGACCCTGCAGGCCGAGTCCGACGCCATGATCGCGATGTCGCCCACCATCGACGTGGAGGGCAAGACCAGCGGCGGCTTCATGGGCGGCCTGATGCGGAAAGTGCTGACCGGCGAAAGCTTCTTCCTGCAGCATTTGACCGCAAACCGTGGTCCCGGCCGCGTGCTGATC
>JAGAZS010000243.1 GCA_017939945.1 Schwartzia sp. (in: firmicutes) | reverse complement strand
TGCACGCCTTTGACACGATGAATCACTTTTTCCATATCACGGAAGGGATTCTCGTGGGCGCGGCCTACTGGAACATGGTCTATGGCCTCGCGCCCGGCGACGTGCGAAAAGACGACGAGGGCATGGCAAACATGAGAAACCTTGGCGAGAACATGGCGTGGCTCTTGGAACGGATTCACGCCAAGGAACAATAAAAGCAACGGGGGGATACCATATGGGAAAGAAAGTCTTGAACGCGAAAAAGTAGAAGGAGGCAAAAGAATATGAAGGACATTTCAAGGCGCAAGTTTATGAAGCTGGCAGGGGCGGCGGCAATGGGCGCGGCCGTCGGGAGTTTTGCGGGAATGAAAGGAGCGGGAAACATGGCGGAGGCAAAAGGCATACGGTGAGCAAACAAAAAGGCGCTGCAAACATCGGCGGCGCTTTTTGTTTGCCGTGCAATTTGACAGGAAGCGGGAAGCAGGGTATACTCTATTTAGGAAATGTTTTCTGCAAAGTATGCCCCATCACGAAACTGGGAGGCAGTACGCCATGAACTCCGCCGCTTTTGGTTATCCTTCATGTTGCGGGCTATGTCGGCAGCTGTTTTCCTGTACGCGAAGCCGTAATTCCATAAAAATAACCTTTTGCCACAAGTAATCGACATTGTGGCAAAAGGTTATTTTTATGTTCCGCCAAACGGAACGCCGGAGGTAGGCGCACATGACTATTTTTTCCTTGTTTACGCTCTTGGGCGGCTTGGCTTTTTTCCTCTACGGCATGAACCAAATGTCGTCGAGCCTCGAAAAAATCGCCGGGGAGCGCATTGAAGAGATCATCCACCGCATGACGAAAAACAAGCTGGCGGGGCTTCTGATGGGCTGCGTGATCACGATCGCGCTCCAAAGCTCGTCGGCGGTCACGGTGATGCTCGTCGGCCTTGTCAATTCGGGGCTGATGAATTTCGCCAACACCGTCAGCGTCATCATGGGGTCGAATATCGGCACCACCATCACGGCCTGGATCATGAGCCTCATCGGGCTTTCCGGCGACAATCTTTTCCTCCGCATGATGAAGCCGGAATCTTTTTCGCCGCTGCTCGCCTTCGTCGGCATCGGCCTGATGATGCTGTCCAAGACGCAGAAGAAGAAAGACGTCGGCAATACCTTCGTTGGCTTTGCCGTCCTGATGTACGGCATGATGCTGATGAGCGGCTCCGTGGCGCCACTGGCGGACTCTCCCGCCTTTGCGAGCCTCCTGACCGCGTTCAACAATCCGGTGCTGGGCATCTTGACGGGCTTCGTCGTCACCGCCGTCATTCAAAGTTCCGCCGCGTCCATGGGCATGCTTCAGGCGTTGTCCCTGACCAGCGGCATCACCTACGGCATGGCCATTCCCATCATCATGGGACAAAACATCGGCACTTGCGTCACGGCTGTGCTTTCCAGTATCGGCGTGGGAAGCAATGCGAAAAAAGTTTCCGTGATCCATCTGTCCTTCAATCTCATCGGCACGGCGGCCTTTACGCTCTTGTTCTACGCGCTGCACTTCGTTTTCGATTTCACCTTTGTGGCTTGGCGGATCGATCCCGCGGGCATCGCCCTCTGCCACAGCGTATTCAATATCGCCACCACCGTGATGCTCCTTCCCTGCGCGGGTAAATTGGTCGCCTTGGCCGAGGCCGTCGTCAAGAACGAGCCGGAGTCGAAGGCCGCCTTTTTGGACGAGCGCTTGTTTGAAACGCCGTCCCTCGTGGTGAACGAGTGCAACAACCTGTCGGTGGAAATGGCGAACATGGCGAGGACTTCGGTGGAACAAGCCATCGTGAACCTGCACGGATACTCGGATGAAACCAGCAAGGCCATCGGGAAGCTGGAAAAGGAAGTCGATCAGTATGAGGACCGGCTCGGCTCTTATCTGGTGCGGCTGTCCCAGAGCGCCCTTTCCGTCAGCGACAACCGGAAAACCGCGAAAATCCTCCATTCCATCGGAAATTTCGAGCGCATCAGCGACCATGCGATCAATTTGGTATTCGCCGCCAAGGAAATCTCGGAGAAGAATGTCGAAATGTCGGAAGCGGCCGCGCAGGAGCTTCATGTCTTGGAAAGCGCCGTTTCCGAGATTCTCCGGCTCACTACGGAAGCCTATGCGAAAACGGATATTGCTTTGGCGGAGAAAGTGGAGCCCTTGGAGCAAGTCATCGACCTTCTGACGGACAGGATTCGGCTCCGCCATATCGACCGTCTGCAAGCCGGCGCCTGCACCATCGAAAGGGGTTTCGTCTTCGCCGACATTTTGAGCAATTACGAACGCATTTCCGACCATTGCTCCAATATCGCCGTGGCTGTCCTCGAAGCGGACGCGGACGTCTTCGATCCCCACGAGTATCTGCGGCAAATCAAGACGATGGACAACCCGCGTTTCCGCGAGCTGTACACGGCGTACAAGGAACAATATCCGCTGGCATAACGCAAAGGAGCGGCGCAGAAATCCCGGAACATATAACAAGCGGCAACGCCTATGCGCGTCGCCGCTTTTTTGTCGAAACGTGCCGGATATGGTAATATATATGAAAGGAATGGAGGAATCGTATGGGAAAATCGGCGGCGCTTTTCGCGGTGGCGGCAGCGGCGGTACTGTGGGCGGGCAGCGGCACGGCGGCGCAACATTTTTTCGCCCACTCGGATCGGAGCGCGTTGGAGCTTTCCAATATCCGCATGATTTTGGCGGGGCTTTTGCTGCTCCCCGTGGCATGGGAGACCCACGGGATTTCGTGGGCCGCGAAAAAGCTCCGGGCAAAGCCCCGGCTCGCTTGGGATATTTTTCTGTACGCGGCCGTCGGGATTTTTCTCGTGCAGTTCACCTATTTCCAAGGCATTTCCGCCGGGA
>JAGAZS010000242.1 GCA_017939945.1 Schwartzia sp. (in: firmicutes) | reverse complement strand
TGACATAAAAGCGTTGAGCCGGAAAGAGCGGATGCCGTTATCGAGTGCTTTTGGATTTTTGCTTACCCACTTTGCGGGCAGTCGCTTTACAACATGCTCCGGTATAACCCGTTTGCATGTTGGGCATTCCCAGCCAACACTCAATACATGGTAATCCTCGTCTCCGCGCTCATTCTTATAATTTTCCTTCTCGAATTTGATGTTCACAAATTGGATAAAGCTGAATGTGTGACAATGTGGGCATTCCGTGTGCCATTCCTCCTGCGTCCCGTTCATGTAATCCGTCTCAATCTTTGATCTCCCCTTTATGGTCGGCGTGGAAGTCTTAACGATCTTCCTGTTGTGTCGGAAAGTCTCGGTACGCCGTTCGGCAAGTTCCTGTGGATCGCCCTCTGTTCCGGCAGATGCCGGAAAGCGGTCCGTCTCATCCATGAAGATATACCGCACCGGCTTACTGGCAAGGTCTGCCGGGGAATTGGCCCCTATGATCGCAAGACTGCCGCCGGGGAAGGTCTTCATAGTGATTGTATTTGCCGCATCGCGGCTCCGCTGCTTGAAAACCTTGTCCCTAAGCGTTGGGCAGGCGTTAATCATGGGCTGTATTCTTCGCTTGGAATAGTCCTCCGCAACTTTATCCGTCGGCTGAATATAAAGCATTGGCCCCGGATCGTTATCAATCGCGCACCCCATCATGTTTAGTTCGATCTCCGATTTGCCAACCTGGGCGGATGCCATAATCACAATCTGCCAGATTCCCGGTTGCGTGAAGCTGTCCATAATCTCGCGCTGATAAGGCGCTCTGTCCGTTCTCCACGTGCCCGGCTCCGCGCTGGATTCAGATACGAGAACGCGGTTTGCGTCCGCCCATTCCGACACAGTTTGCTGTGCCGGTGGCCGGAACATGGAATATGTGTAGCGGGCAAGTTCCGATATGGCGCTCATGCGTTACACCTCCCCGTCTTCGTCCTCGCCCTCGCTTTCTTCGTCTGATCCGCTCTCTGCTGCGTAGACAGGCAGCGGCGTTTCTGCAATATCGTTTAATATTTTCCGTATTTCATCGTCGATGATGCTTGCGATAACCTCCACGTTATCCATCATCTGCACCATTGGCGCTATCTTGCTCGGAAGGTGGATCAGGTTTTGCATGACCGTGTTTGCGATATCCCCCCAAAGCCGCCGAACATCTGTCACGTCGATAAGCTGCCCGCGCATCCGTGCGACTTCCAGCTCCGTCTTCTGGGTCTTTATAACTTCGTGCTTTGCCTTTACAAGGTCCAAGTCCTCCCAGTCGTCCGGCGTTTCATGGGCTACGTTGTACTCCACCCATTTCTGCACAAAAATAGCGAGGTCGTACTTTTCGCCCTCGCCTTTTACGAACAGTTTTTTCCCTTCCGGCAAATCTCTGTCTATATCGTATAACCGTCTATATGTATAGCCCGCTATGGTAGCAAGCTCCTTTTTTGTCATTGAAACGCCCATGCTTTACCTGCCATGTAAAATCAGCGCCTGGAACCGGTGCTCCATCCTGTTTTCCAGAAAGACTTTTAAGTCTCTCTGCACATGCGGCTCTGACCTGGTTCTGGGCATCTGCGGAATGCCGATGCCGACCACCTTCATAATCGGGAACCTTTCCTCCGTCTTTCTGGTAAAAGCTACTCCGTTCAGTTTTGGCGCTTTTGTATTGATAAACGGCGGGTTTCCGCCGTAACTTCCCGGCATCCTCTTTGGAAGCCTCGTTGTCCCTGCTTTAACAACTCTCGCGGTTATCCGGTACTTTTTGTGCAGGCTCTCCCAGCCTTTCGCGCCGCCGGAAGCCTTATAGCGCCCGCCTATGGATCCCCTGTGCCCCGTTACCGGAATGGAGCAGCTGACACCTCCGCCGCCAAAACCGAGCTGTGGGCTTTTCACGGCCTGCCCGATCTCCCTCGGCTTCGCGTGATAATCTTTGGGAATATCTTTTTTCAAGATGGTCTTGGTTTTTCTGCCTGTTTCTTTGAAGATGCCGTACATGGCATTTTCAAACTGCTTGGGCTTCATGTTGTTTTTCAGCCGGTTCACCTTGTCCATCATATCAGACGCGTCAATCTCGATAGAGTACGCCTGCGCCATGTTTTCCACCTTCTTTGTATAAAAATAGCGGATAACCGAAGTTACCCGCTCCTTACAATTCTTGCGACAATATCATATTACCGCAGACGGCTTGTCATTTCAACACATTTTTTCAGACATGTTTTTTCAAATTATCCATATAATCCATAAACATTTTCTCGATCCGCTGTGCCCTTTCGGACTTTTGATATTGCTTGCATCTCCAAAAATGCTGCCACCCTTCGTGTACGGTCTGATAGTAGCAGTCTGCCAATTTCAACTCTTCCAGCTTGCATACATGGTCATAAGAGCAATACTTGCAGTCTTCCGCCGCGCATATAACCTTTGTCATTTTTCGTCCTCCACCAGGATATATCGTTCCTGCCATTTGACCGCTTCCATGCATGGCGCGTTCTCTACGCTGTCCCTTGCCCGCTCAAATCCCCGGCGCGTCATGTTCAGTTCTTTTCTGATCTCCGTGTCTGGTGCGTCCATGACGTATTTCATCACAACGAAAACGCGCATAGTGTGGCTCTCGATCCCGTTGAGAATCTTCTGTGCCTTGCGCAGCTGCCTGACATAGCTCTTGCATCGTTGCTTGTGTTCGTCGTCAATTTCAGACAAAAGGGCGAATGCTTCGTCAAGCCCTTTTGGCATTCCGCTGCCACCCGGTGTCCCCGTTAAATGCTGGG
>JAGAZS010000241.1 GCA_017939945.1 Schwartzia sp. (in: firmicutes) | reverse complement strand
TTTTATCTGGATAATTATAAAACATGACAAGGAATGAATCAAGGACAAATGAGCAAGATTCCTATTATTTTCAATACTTCACGGAATTCATGAACGATTTGTCATCGTCATGTTTCCGAGAATCCAGGATGCACGCACGAACCAGTTTCACCTTTTCTTCCGTTGTTGCTTTTTGCTTGTGTGGCATAATAATACTCCCCTTATGATGACAGTTTTGTTTTTTCACTGTCTCTCATAAGGGGAGCATATCATTCGATGCGTTTTTGGTGACTGATTTACGCCTGCGGTACGACGTCGTTGAGTCCCTTCATCAGGCCGTCGATGTCGATGCCGTGGGCCAGCGCGCCCTGCTCGATGTTCTCGAAATGCGCGGCGGCGCATCCGACGCAGCCCATGCCGGAATTCATGAAGACCTCGATGGTGTCGGGATATTTCTGGACAACCTCCATGATGCTCATATCCTTTGTAATCGTCATGCCAATAACCTCCTTTGTGAGATGTAATTCGATTTGATTGGTATAGTATAGCACGTTTTTCTTTTTCAGGGTAGCTTTTTTTTTGACGGCGCGGTATACTAGGGAACATTAAGGGAGGAGTCAGTGTGTATCGAATGATTGCGCGGATTGTTGCGCAGAAAAGAATACTTTTGCCGGTTCTGTTCGCGGTCGCGGTTTGTTTCCTTGTCGTCCAAAGGCCGGAGCGAAGCAAGGCGGCGGGCAATGCGGACAGCGTGAACGGGCCGAAGGTCATTGTGCTCAATTATCATAAAGTGGATTATATGAACCATTCGCTTTCGGTGCAGCCGCCGGATTTTGAACAGCAGATGGCTTTTCTGAAGGACAACGGGTATCATACGGTTACGCCCCATGAGATGTATATGGCGTTTACGGACGGCGCACCGCTCCCGACGAATCCGGTGCTGATCACCTTCGATGACGGCTATGCGGACAATTACACGTATGCGTACCCGATTTTGAAGAAATACGATATGAAGGCCGCGATTTTCGTCATTACGAGCCTGATGGGAAAGCCGGGGTACCTGACCTGGGGACAGGCGGCGGAAATGGAGGCCAGCGGCGTCGTGTCCATTGAGTCGCATACGGTCAACCATGGTTCGTTGACCGAACTGACAGACGAGCAGGTTCGCTATGAACTGACGGAGGCGAAGCACGACATCGAGCAGCGGCTCGGCAAGGAAGTAGAGTTCCTCGCGTATCCGACGGGCGCTTACAACCTCCATATCGCGAGCCTCGTACAGGAGGCGGGGTACAAGGGAGCGTTCACCGTCCGTTACGGCAATATGGACAGGGCGGCGAATTTCTACGCGATTGAGCGCGTGCCGATTTTCCATACGTCGGATACCTTCGCGTCGTTTCTGGAGCGGCTGAAGTTCGTCCCGCTGTTCGAGCGGATCGGCTGGGTGAAAAATTGAGAAAAAACTGGTCTTTTTGCGATTGATTGTGCTAAAATATGAAAGACTTTTGTGTGCAAGGGGGAAATGAAATTGCGTATCAATGGAGCGCAGGCGGTTTTGGAGGGCCTGAAGCAGGAGGGCGTGGATGTCATTTTTCGGCTATCCGGGCGGCGTCGTCCTGCCTTTGTATGATGAGATATACAAGATGAAATTCCCGCATATTCTCGTGCGCCACGAGCAGGGCGCTGCATTGGCGGCTGACGGCTACGCGAGGGCAACGGGCGAGGTGGGCGTCTGTCTTTCGACTTCGGGTCCGGGCTGTACGAATCTTGTGACGGGCATTGCCACTGCCTATATGGACTCGATTCCTCTGGTCTGCTTTACCGGGCAGGTGGCGACTTCCGTCATCGGCAAGGATTCGTTTCAGGAGGCGGATATCTGCGGAATTACGACGCCAATCACGAAGCACAATTATCTGGTGAAAAAACCGCAAGATTTGCTCCGGACCATCAAGGAAGCCTTCTTCATCGCGCGGACGGGACGGCCCGGACCGGTGGTCGTGGATATCGCCACAGACGTTTTCCGCGCGGAGATGGATTTCGACTATCCGGAGGATGTTCACCTGAAAGGTTATTCCGGTCTGTTTTCCGGAGAGGAAAAAGCGATTGACGCGGTAATGGACGCGCTTTCCAAGGCGGAGCGGCCGCTGGCTTTCATCGGCGGCGGCGTGACATTGGCGGACGAGGCGGACGACCTTCGCGTGGTGCTGAAAAAATTGGGGATTCCCGTCTGCTCGACTTTGATGGGGCTTGGCTGCGTCGAGCCGGATACGGAGAGCTATCTCGGCATGGCGGGCATGCACGGCTCCTATGCCGCGAATATGGCCATCATGGGCTGCGACCTTCTGCTTGGTATCGGCGTGCGGTTTGATGACCGCGTGACCGGCATCGTCAAGGAGTTCGCGCCGGAGGCGAAAATCGTCCATTTCGATATCGACGCGGCGGAGTTGAACAAGAATGTGCGCGTCGATGTGCCGGTGCTCGGCGATCTGAACTGGTCGCTGCCGATTTTCGCGAAGAAGCTGGCCGCGAAAGGGGAGGATTTCCCGGCCAAGTTTGCGGCCTGGCGTGAGAAAATCACAGCCATGCACAAAGAGCATCCGTTTTCCTATCAAAAACGCGACGGTTTCATCATGCCCCAGCAGCTGATCGAGACTGTCCGGCATCTCATGGACGACGATACGATTTTTGTCACCGATGTGGGACAGCATCAGATGTGGGCGGCGCAGTTCTGCAATGTCTCTCGCCCGCGCCATTTTCTGACATCTGGCGGCCTCGGCACGATGGGCTACGGCCTTCCCGCGGCCATCGGCGCGAAGATTGGCCAGCCGGACAAGAAGGTCGTACTGTTTACCGGCGACGGCAGCATCATGATGAACTGTCAGGAACTGGCCACGGCGTCGGATTACGGCGTGGACGTCAAGATCGTCGTCGTGCACAATCATTTGCTCGGCATGGTCGCCCAATGGCAGCGGATGTTCTACAACCGGCATTATTCCGAGTCCAAGCTCAACGGGAAGACGGA
Source organism: Schwartzia sp. (in: firmicutes) (assembly GCA_017939945.1). GTDB lineage: Bacteria > Bacillota > Negativicutes > Selenomonadales > Selenomonadaceae > RUG12372. The sequence goes on along the minus strand of JAGAZS010000241.1, from coordinate 3,567 downwards.
TCTCGTCAAGCTGGCGGAGGCTATGGGCGTCGCAGGCGTCCGCATTGAGAAGCCGGAGGAAATGGAAACGAAACTCGCGGAGGCGCTTTCACGGAAGGGCACGACGCTTATCGACGTGATGGTGCCGGAGGACGCGGATGTGCTTCCGATGGTGCCGGGCGGCAAGCGGCTTGACGATATGATTCTGGAAAAGGAGGCAGCGAAATGAGAAAGTTTTTGCTGGCAATCCTCGTGGACAATAAGCCGGGCGTCCTGACGCACGTGGCGGGATTGATCAGCCGCCGGGCGTTCAATATCGAGAGCATCAACGCGGGCTATACCGAAGAGGAAGCGGTGACGCGCATCAATATCGTCGTTTCGGTGGACAGCGAGCGGGAGTTGGAACAGGTCAAGCATCAGCTGTCCAAGCTGATCGACGTGGTCAAGATCGTGAACCTGACCGAGGTGGACAATATCACGCGGGAGCTTGTATTGATCAAGGTGCGTGCGAAGGTGGAAGATCGCGCCGATCTGATCAATATCGTCAATATTTTCCGCGCGAAAATCGTCGACGTGTCGAAGGAAAATGTGGTCATCGAGCTGACCGGCGAGGAATCGAAGATCAACGCGATTTGCGAGGTGCTTTCCGACTACGAGATCTTGGAAGTCGCGCGGACCGGAGCCATCGCGCTTTCGCGCGGGCCGGTGCCGGTCAAGCAGATGGAGGAGAACTGAAATATTGCTCTGCGAAGGGGAAGCGCCCCTCAGACACCGCGTTCCGACGTTGGTGGTTAGGGGAACATAAGGAGCTAATGCGTGAATGACGTATCGGCAAAAAGAAAAGTTCGGGGATTGAATTTCTTAAGCTAAATTTAAGAAAATAAGGATATATTATAACCAGAATCTTGAATTATGAGGAGGTTTTTGTATGAAGATGCTGGGACGGAAGCTGTTGGGCGTTTTGTTGGCGGCTGTTATGCTCTTTGAGACGATGGGTCTGGCGATGGCCGCTGCGCCGACGACGATGGCGGACAAGCTGGCGGAGATTGAACGGACGGCTTACGGGACGCCGCAGACGGGGGCGCTCCTTGACCGTGTGAACAAGCTGGAGAAGGATTTCGAGGGCGAGCATTCGCCGAACGAGAGCGTGATGCAGCGTGTGGACAATCTGTATGCGGCGATGTTCAAGAATGAGACCAGCCCGTCGTTGGTGACGCGAATGAACGCCATCGAGTGGGGAATCACGCAGAAGGTCAGCATGGAATCAATCCAGAAACGTATCAGCGATATGGAAATCGCGATGACGGGAGCGCCGTCGGAGGGCACCTATCGTGCACGTATCGACACGTTGGCGGGCTATGCCTTCGGCTCGAAGGAAGTCCCGCTGGAAAGGACGCAGATGCCGGCAAACACGCTCGTCAAGGTCAGTCTCGTGACGCCGGTCAATGCGAAGCACCTGAAGGCCGGCGACCGCATCGAAATTAAGTCCGAGGAAGACGTCGTCGAGAACGGGCGGCTGCTGTTCGCGAAGGGCGCGCCGGGCTACGGTGAGGTCGTGAAGGTAAGGCAGGCGGCCGTATTCGGGCGCGACGCCGAGGTGCAGATCGATTTCAAGATGATGCGCACGATGGACGGTACGGATGTGGCGATGACGCTGGGCGAGGCGTCGAAGGAGAAGATGCAGTCGATGGCCTACGCGGCAGGCGCGAGCATCGCCGGTATTGCGCTGCTCGGTCCTATCGGGATCATTGGCGGCGCGTTCGTCAAGGGAAAGAACGTAGACCTTCCGGCAGGCACCGAGCTTTATATCCAGACGGCGGAGCCGATGACGATTTACGGCCTCGCGGTGGAGGGAAGCACGGTGACGGGAACGACAACGGAAAAAGCACAGTAAGGCAAACAAGAGCATAATTTCAAATAGCATACATACTGCAAGAGAGCCGAAAGGCTCTCTTTTTTGTGCGGTTTTCGCTTTGACGAATCATTTCACTCCCTTGCAGGCAAGTTCGCGACAGAAACCGAGTATGTATTGCGGGGGAAAACTCGTGGCAAAATTTTAGGCGTGGATAACACCTGGATTTTTGAAACCGGAAGGGGAAGGCAAGATGAAACCCATGGGCGGGAGAAAAATGGCGAGGCTGATTTTGTGTGCGATGCTGCGGGCGGGGAGGCACGCATTACTTCGGCGTCGAAATCTGGATATTACAGAAATAATTCTTGAAAGAACAAAAGCATTGCCCGAAATGAGCAAGTAGTATAGAATAGGAATCCGACGGATAGTTTTGGAATGTGACGGGAAGGATCGGAAGGCGGAAAGTATGACGAAGAACATTGTTTTGATCGGGTTCATGGGGACGGGCAAATCGAGCTGCGGCAAATCTTTGGCCACTCGGCTGGGCTGCGCGTTCATTGATCTTGACAAATATATCGAATCAAAGGAAAAAATGAGTATACCGGAGATTTTTGCGGCGAAGGGCGAGGCGTATTTCCGCGAGAAGGAACGTGAGGCGGTGCGGGAGGTCGTCCAACGGAAAGGGGCGGTCATCGCCACGGGCGGCGGCACTATCAAGGATGAGGAAAATTTTGCCGCGATGAAGGAGCGCGGCGTCATTGTCTGCCTGTCTGCCGACGTCGATACAATCCTGCAGCGGACGGCGCGGCGCGGCGAGCGCCCGATGCTTGACGCGCAGGTGGATCGGCGCAAGGCTATAGAGAATTTGCTTGCGAGCCGAAAGGCGATGTATGCGCGCGCCGATTTTACTGTCGATACGAGCAATTTGTCGCCGATGCAGGTGACAGAAGAGATTGTCGGATTTTTGCGGGTGGGAGGAATGATCCGTGCGTAAGGTCAGCGTTGATTTACCGTCAAACGGCTATGATATTTTGATTGGGGAAGAGCTGGACGCGGAAATCGCTTCTTTTTTTGAAAGTGCGGGTTTTTCCTCGCGGGTGTTGATCCTTTCCGATACGAATGTCGGGAAGTTGTACGCGGACAGCCTGGCGAAGCTTCTCCAGCGTGTGGGGAAGCAGACGGCGGTTCATCTCGTTCCTGCGGGGGAAAGTTCGAAGTCGCTGGCGGAGGCGGAGCGCGTCTATACGAAGGCTATCGAGCAAAGGCTGGACCGAAAATCGGCGATTGTCGCTCTGGGCGGCGGCGTGGTCGGCGATCTCGCGGGATTCATTGCTGCGACGTATATGCGCGGCGTGCCTTTCGTTCAGATACCGACGAGCCTTTTGGCGCAGGTGGATTCCAGCGTCGGCGGCAAAGTGGCGGTCAACCACCGTCTCGGGAAAAATTTGATCGGCGCGTTTTATCAGCCGAAGCGCGTGTTCATCGACCTTGCGTGCCTTTCCACGTTGCCGCGCCGGGAGCTTTCCACCGGGCTGGGCGAGGTGGTCAAGTACGGCGTGATTTACGATGAGGAATTTTTCGCGTATTTGGAGGAACACGCGGAAGCGGTGCTGGCGATGCGGCTTCCGGCGATGGAGCATATCGTGGTCCGCTCTTGCGAAATCAAGGCGGAAGTCGTGTCCCAAGATGAAAAGGAAGCGGGGCTCCGCGCGATTTTGAATTTCGGTCATACGATG
>JAGAZS010000240.1 GCA_017939945.1 Schwartzia sp. (in: firmicutes) | reverse complement strand
CGTTCAATGGTCAAAAAACTTGCTGCTGACTCCACGCAAAAAGAATATGCCTTGGATGCTTGCTTCACTTGTTGATATGGATGATAAGCCGGGAGCGGTTAAGGCCACAAATATGGTTCATTCCTATACGAGCCATTATGACGGCGATATGCACGAACTGCTCATTTTGTCGAAAAACGCGCATGTCAGCATATCCAATATGCGGGATTTTGGAAACGGGGACGTGGCGCTCCTCCATGCAGAAGACGGGCAGGGAGCGTACCGGGATTTGCTGTTCCCGTCTTTGCAAATGGTGGAGGAGCAGGGGACAAGTGAAGCAATCGAACGTCTGGTGCGCTATGTGAGTCTGTCACGTGATGCTGTTTCGGAACTTCTTTGCCTCTATGCGTGCATATACTATGGGGGAGAATGGTATACGTTATACACGAAACCAGAGTTTACAGCGAAACATTCGGTAATATGTCATGACGAACAAGGGGAGCATGTCTATGTTTATGTTGACATCAAGGACTGGCTTTTGAAAAACTCTCCGTTTGCCGTGCGAAGATTTGTCCTTCGTTTGCCGGAAGCGGAAATCGTGGAAGTTTTGGATATAGAAAAAAATGTAAGCTTTGATGACGAGGCGTGGAAGCAGTGGGAGATTGGGTATTGCGTCCAAATCATCGCCGAACATGCGAAAGCCATTTTTGCGCTGGCGAAAATGGTTCAAGAGGGGGGCGATTTACGTGAGCTGAACGCGATGAGAAACACGTTCCACGGCGCGATTCTTCGCTCGCTGGTATCACGATGCCCTCATTGCGGCAGTGATTTCGAGAAGCAGTCCGGTGAAAGCGCGGCAATATTTTTCGCCAATCTTCCGGTATCGTTTTCTATCCGTAATGGGGAGATTAACATCAATAAGCGCAATTTGGAACGGGAGATTTTTGATGCCGTATGCGAAGGACGGGTTACAGGCTTTTGTGAATGGTGCAAGACAATCCTGACGGCAGAACGCATTAATGCCGAAAAGGAAGGCTGGCAATACCTGTGTGATTGATATGCGAAAGTCTTATGTGCGACGGAAATCATCGGTTGCATTCAAGAGGATTTTAATGCGATATGCAAAACGGGAGGCAAAAGTATTATGATGAAACGAAATATCGGACGATTGACCAGCAGATATGTTTTAGATTTGGAACCGGTCACATACGCTTATCGCACAACCACGATGCAACTCATGATACGAGGCTTCGGCTTTACTGATGCAAAGCGCATGGTGAGGATCAGCGGCCTGCTTGATGCGGTCGAGGAAGTTGGCGTTCTTTGGTATCATGACATGGATATTGAAGACTGCGCAGATTTTGTAGAAAAAGCAATGAACGATATGAAAAGGATTACTGTCGATTGGACGGGGATTATTTTTGAGAGAGGATGACAATTTTTTCAAATGAGGCCATGTGCAAAATTCAGCACATGACCTCGCTTATAATAAAAGCAAAGGTATAAATGCGGCAGAATCGCAGAATGGGCAGTCATGCGATACGGGAGAGATCAAGATGTATTTTGACGGCTGTGCCAACCAATCATACGATGTCGAAGCAGTATCAGGCGTTGCTGATTGGGAAATGAGAAACTTGGAGGAATGCTATATTTGCAGCAGACAAGAAAGACTATGGTTGGAAGGGGGAACGGGAAATGATAGACATGGATGCCGAGAATCTTGAAGTCCGTATGAAAGTGGTCGGTGTTGGCGGGGGCGGCGGCAGTGTGCTTTGGCGATTGGCGGAGGATCATGTTCCTGACATCGAGTTGATTGCTGTTGACACGACGGAAAAGAATCTATCAAGGTTGGAAAAGGGCGGCGTACAAACCATTCAAATCGGCGAACGTCTCACGCATGGGTATGGGACGGGCGGAAAAGCGGATGTCGGGGAAAAAGCGGCGGAAGCGGCAGAAGATAAAATTCGTTCGGCACTTGCGGGGGCGAATCTCGTCTTTATCACGTCCAGTTTCGGCGGCGGTGCGGGCACGGGAGCGACGCCCGTTGTGGCCCGCATTGCGAAGGAGATGGGGCTTCTTTCCGTCGCGATAGTCACGAAGCCGTTTATGTTCGAGGGCGTGCGCAAGCGGAAAGCGGCGGAGGCTGCATTGGAGAAAATGCGCGGGTACGTCGACGCGCTGGTCGTGGTTCGCAACGACAATTTGCTCCGACTCGCGGAGAAAAAGCTGAGCATGGCGGAGGCGTTTCATCTGGCGGACGATGTGCTCCGGCAGGGCATCCGGCTTGTGGCCGATTTGACCTGCACGACGGGCTGCATCAATGTGGATTTTGCCGATCTTTCAATGGTTCTCCGGGCAAGTTCTTCCAGCGATGCGGTGTTGGGCATTGGCGAGAGCGAGAACGGATCGGCGGAGGAGGCTGTGCGCCGTGCCGTGGAAAGTCCACTATTGGACAGGAAACTTACAGGGGCGAGACATGCCATTTTGAATATCATCGGAGACGAAAAACTGGGTATGCACGCGGCAGAGGAGGCGGCCGAGTTCGTCAGCCAAGAGGCGGGAGG
>JAGAZS010000239.1 GCA_017939945.1 Schwartzia sp. (in: firmicutes) | reverse complement strand
CTTCCCCGCGCTTATCGCGGGCAAAACGTGGTCGATTACTATTCGGGGCGCGGCCTGCTCTTCGCCGTCCCGGTCATTCGGAACGGCAACGTGCGGGCGGTACTGTACCGCCTCTATGACAGCAAGGGGCTGGCGGACCGCTTCACGCTGACCGACTACAATCCCGCCGTCCGCCTGCTGATCCTGGACCGGGTCGGGAACCTGATCATCCCGTACAAGAATTACGGCGAAAGCGACGAGGCATTTTTCAACGACGGCGCGGTCCGGCAAGCCTTCGGGCAAATCCGCGACCACCTCGGCACCCGGCGGTCGGCGGCATCCTATATCGAGCGGGACGGGGAACGGTATTTCCTCTTCGCCTCCGACCTGCCGAAAGCGAACTGCACCGTGGCGGGCTATATCCCCTGGTCCGCGGTGGCCGGGGACATCTCCCGCGTCCACGAGCGGCTTTTGCGCTCCATCGGCGTGCTGCTGCTGATCTTCTTCGCGGTGGGCCGCTATATCTTCTCCGTGCGTCGCAAAGCGGCCGAGAGCGAATCCCTGCGCCGGGAGAAGGCCGCCGCGAACCTGGCGAACCGCGCAAAAAGCGAATTCCTCGCCAACATGAGCCACGAAATCCGCACGCCGATCAACGCCGTCCTCGGCATGAACGAAATGATTCTCCGGGAGGGCAAGGACCCCGTCATAGACCGCTACGCGCGGAACATCCGGGCGGCGGGCCGCAGCCTTCTCGACATCGTCAACGACGTCCTCGACTTTTCCAAGATCGAATCGGGCAAGATCGAGATCGTCAACGGCGAATACAGCCTGTCCGAACTGATCCGGACCGCGGCCAACATGGCCCGCCCCCGCGCCGAGAGCAAAGGGCTGACACTCAACCTCGAAATCGAGCCGGCCATCCCCGACCGCCTGATCGGGGACTCGACGCGGGTGCAGCAGATCATGGTGAACCTCTTGACCAACGCCGCCAAATACACCGAGCGCGGCGGCATCGACCTCATCGTCTCCCACGACCGGGCCGCGGAGAAAAACATCACGCTCCGCATCACCGTCCGGGACACGGGCATCGGCATCCGCGAGGAAGACAAGCCGAAGCTCTTCCAGGGCTTTGAGCGTCTCGACGCCGAGCGGAACCGGGGCGTCGAAGGCACGGGGCTCGGGCTCGCAATCACCAAGCGTCTGGCGGTGCTTATGGGCGGCGACGTCACCTTTGAAAGCACCTACGAAAAAGGCACGACCTTCTTCGTCACGCTGCCGCAGGAAGCGGTCGGGACAGAGACCGTCGCGGACGCGGCGGCGCGCAGCCACGAAAGCGAGACGCACCACAAAGCGTACCGGGCTTCCTTCATCGCGCCGGACGCCGAAGTCCTCGTGGCGGACGACAACGAACTGAACCTGTTCGTCGTCGAGGGCCTCTTGAAAAACACGCAGATCAAGATCGACGCCGTGACCAGCGGCACGGCCGCACTGGAACGCCTCGCGGCCAAACGGTACGACGCGGTACTGCTCGACCACCGGATGCCCGGGCCGGACGGCGTGGAAACGCTCCACCGGGCAAAGGATCTGCCAAACGCAAAGGGAATCCCGTTCCTGATCCTGACGGCGGACGCCTTCTCCGGCGCGCGGGATCAGTTCCTCGCGGAGGGCTTCGACGACTACCTGTCGAAGCCGGTGAACGGCGAGGCGCTGGAGCAGACCCTGGCAAGATATTTGCCGCCGGAGAAAGTGCATCCCGCGCCGAAGGACGACGCAGAGCCGGAAAAACCAGCGGAAACGCAGGAACCGGCGGAACCGGCGGAAGACGAAAAACCGCAGGAGAGCGGCGCGCCGCTGCTGGACGAATCCGCCGCCCTGCATTACTGCGGCGGGAACGTCTCCCTTTACAAGAGGATGTCCGTCATGTTCGCGGACCTTTACCCGAAAAAGCGCAAGCTCTTCGAGGAAGCCTTCGCCCGAGAGGATTGGCAAACCTACGCCATTTACGCCCACGCGCTGAAATCCTCTTCCCTGACGGTCGGCAGCCGGCGCCTTTCGACGGCGGCAAAGGAAGCGGAAGCCCGCGGGAAGCGCATCCAGTCCCCGGACGCGGACGAAGCGGAAAAGGCGGAAGCCCTCGCCTATCTCAAGAGCCACCACGAAGGACTCATGGAAATGTACGACAAACTGGCAAAGCTGGTACGGCAGCGTACGAAAAATAAAGAGTGAAAAAAGCCTTCCCCCCTCTCCCTCTCCGCTTTCCCTAATTCCGTTTCGGCACATTCCCGCGAATCCCTGCCGGAACAACAAACTCTCGATTACAAAAAAAATTTATAGTAAAAAATTTTTACTCCAATATTTTTTGAAATCCACATACCGGGTGCGTAAAGCAAGAAAGGAAGTGCCCCATGAAGAAATCCCGCAGACAGTCCCTGAAGCAGAAGCTCACCGTAGCCCTGTCCCTCGTCAACGCGCTGAACATGGCCGCGCCCATCGCGCTGCCCT
>JAGAZS010000026.1 GCA_017939945.1 Schwartzia sp. (in: firmicutes) | reverse complement strand
TTGCGGCAGAATACACTCTCCCGATCATCACGACGTCGGACGCCCACGAACCGGAAGACTGCGGCTCGTACGTCGACGAGGCGATCGAGGACGCGAAGCGGTTCGGATACACGCAGTCGGTGCGCTTTAAAGGACGCGACAGGGACCTTGTTCCGCTCGGATAATTATGTATACAATTTGTTTCATGCAACAGAACTGTTAATTTGATAGACTTTATTTTGCTTTTTTTGTATAATGAAAGTTGCTTGCGGAGAGCGCGGCAAAAGAAAAGAAATGTATGGAGGGGCAGAGTTATGATGAAGGGCAAGAAGTGGAAGCGTCTCGTCATGGGCGTGACGGCGGCGATGTTGTCGGCGAGTTTGATTGCGGGCTGCGGTGGCGGCGGCGGCGAGAAGAAGGCCGAGGACGGCAAGAAGATGTACAAGATCGGCATCGTGCAGCTCGTCGAGCACAATGCGCTTGACGCGGCGAACAAGGGCTTCGTGGACGGGCTGAAAAAGCGCGGCTACGAAGAGGGCAAGAACATCGAAATTGACCGCCAGAACGCACAGGCCGATCAGTCGAACCTCGCGAACATTTCCCAGCGGTTCATCAGCAATAAGTCAAACCTGATCTGCGCAATCGCGACGCCGGCGGCCCAGACCGTGGCCAACGCGACGAAGGACATCCCGATCGTAGGCACGGCGATTACCGACTATGTCAGCGCGAAGCTCGTGAAGTCCAACGAAAAGCCGGGCGGCAACGTGACCGGCACCAGCGACATGAACCCGATCAAGGAGCAGGTCGACCTTCTGATGAAGCTTTGCCCGAACGCGAAGACAATCGGCGTCATCTATTGCTCCAGCGAGGTCAATTCCGAAGTGCAGGTCAAGGCGATGAAGGCGTACGCCGAAACGAAGGGCCTGAAGGTCGAGACCGCGACAATCTCGACGGTCAACGATATCCAGCAGGCGGCCCAAAGCCTGAACACGAAGGTCGACGCTTTTTACGCGCCGACGGACAACGTGCTGGCCAGCGCGATGCCGACGCTGCTCTCCATCACCGATGCGGCAAAGAAACCGGTCATCTGCGGTGAGGAGAACATGGTCAAGGCCGGCGGCCTCGCGACCTACGGCATCGACTAATACAAGCTGGGGCTCCAGACCGGCGACATGGGCGCGGACATCCTCGACGGCAAGAAAAAGCCCGCCGATATGCCGATCCAGACCGCAAAGGACCTGAAGGCGAGCATCAACAAGAAAAACGCCGATACGCTGGGCGTCAAGATTCCCGACGATCTGATGAAATCGGCGGAAATCATTCAGTAACAGAGTGAAGAATCAGAGTGGAGAGTGGAGATAAGAGCGAAGTTTGCGCGGCTCTGCGTAACAACTTCACTCTTCACGCTCCACTCTCCACACTTTTTTATGGGCATCATAATTCGTTAGGAGTAGAAACGATTTGGACTTAATCATTCCAACAATCTCGCAGGGGCTGCTTTGGTCGGTACTGGCCATCGGCGTCTATCTGACCTTCCGCGTGCTGGACGTAGCGGACTTGACCGTCGAGGGCAGTTTTCCTTTGGGCGCTGCCGTGGCGGCGGCTTTGCTCGTCAACGGCTGGAGTCCGATTCCGGCGATTTTCGTCGCTTGTTTCGCGGGCATGCTTTCAGGCGTCGTCACCGGAATCCTGACGACGAGATTCAAGATTCCGGCGCTGCTTTCAGGAATTCTGACGATGATTGCGCTGTACTCGGTGAACCTTCGCGTCATGGGCAAGGCGAATCTGCCGCTTCTCGGCATTGATACGCTGTTCACGCAATTCGGCTGGATTTCCGCCGACAAGCAGACGGTGATTTTCGCCGTCGGTCTTGTGGTCGTGCTGTTGGTCGGCGCGTTCTGCTATTGGTTCTTCGGCACGGAAATCGGCGCGGCGATTCGCGCGACCGGCTTCAACCCGAACATGATCCGCGCCAACGGCGTCAACACGGACGCAACCGTCATTCTCGGCCTGCTCCTGTCCAACGGTCTCGTGGCGATATCCGGTGCGCTTGTCGCACAATCCAACGGCTTCGCGGACGTGGGCATGGGCGTCGGCACGATCGTCATCGGCCTGGCGTCGGTCATCATCGGCGAGGTGCTGTTCGGCACGCCGAGCTTCTGGCGCTGCCTGATTTCGGTGGTGCTCGGCTCCGTCGTCTACCGCATCGTGATCGCAGTGGTGCTGCAGATGGGCATGCCGCCCAACGACCTGAAGCTGTTCACGGCAATTCTCGTGGCCGCCGCGCTGGCGCTGCCGCTGCTCCAGGGCAAGGTCAAGGAACGGCGCAGAAGGGCGGTGGATTGATTGCTCCGAATCGAGAATATCGCAAAAACCTTCAATCCCGGCACGATTACCGAAAAAGTCGCGCTGACGGGGCTGTCGCTTCACCTCGCCCCCGGCGAGTTCGTAACGGTCATCGGCGGCAACGGCGCGGGCAAATCCACGCTGATGAATTCCATCGCGGGCACGTTCTTCGTGGACAGAGGCAAAATCTTCATCGACGGCGAGGACATCACCCGCTGGCCCGAATACCGGCGCGCCAGATATATAGGACGCGTATTCCAGGACCCGATGATGGGCACGGCGGCGGGCATGATGATCGAGGAAAACCTCGCAATCGCCGAGCGGCGCGGACGCAGACCGACGCTGGCATGGAGCTCGTCGGAGGAAAAGCGGCAGGAATATCGCGAACTGCTTCTGTCTCTCGGGCTCGGCCTCGAGGATCGTCTGGAGTCGAAAGTCGGCCTGTTGTCCGGCGGTCAGCGGCAGGCACTGACATTGCTGATGGCGACCATGGCCTCGCCGAAACTCCTGCTCCTTGACGAGCACACGGCGGCCCTCGATCCGAAAACGGCTGCGCAGGTCCTTCATATTACGAAAACCATCGTCGAAGAACGGAAGCTCACGACGCTGATGATCACCCACAACATGCGCGACGCGCTGGCGCTGGGCAACCGCCTGATCATGATGTACGAGGGACGAATCCTGATCGACGTGGCCGGAGAGGAAAAAAAGCGTCTGACCGTCCCCGACCTGCTGAGAATGTTCGAGCAGGCGGCAGGCAGCGAAATGACCAGCGACAGTTTGCTCTTGTCCTGACCCATATATTATTTGCTCATACGAATCGGCGGGTATCCCCCGCCGATTTTTTTGCATTTCGCGCCGAAAAATCCGCCGTTCGCGCCGTGCGGCGAAATTTTGCTCCGTTTTATGGTATAGTAAAAGCGGAGGGGGATTTCATGGACGAGCGGGTAATTTCGGATGCGCGGGCAGGCCTTGCCGTCGCGGTCTGCGAACCGAACGAAGAATTGCGCGACGAGCTTGTGCAAATGATTGCGAAGGAAAAGCCGGAAGCACAGGTTGCGTCCTTCGATTCCGGGGACACGCTTTTGGCGTCGGAGACGGATTTCGCTATATATTTTCTTGACATACAGGGGGCGGACGGGCTGGAAGCGGCGCGGGAGCTTCGGTCACGGGAACGCGGCGGCGCGTCCGCCGTGATCGTTTTCGTGACCGGATATCGCGACTATATGGAAGAAGCCTTTGACGTCCACGCGTTCCAATATTTGGTGAAGCCCGTGGACGGGAAGAAATTCGCCGAGGTACTGTCCGCCGCATGGATGGAGGCCGAAGCCGTCCGCCGGCGGGAGGGACGCCATATCCTGCTGAAACTGGACGGAATCATGCGGAAAGTAGCACTGCGCGATATTCTCTATCTGGAGAGCCGAAACAAAAAGGTGGCCATCCACACGACGGAAGGCTCGCACGAAATCCGCCGCTCGATGGAAACGATGGAGACCGCGCTGGGTGAAGGATTTTACCGCTGTCATCGCTGCTACCTCGTCAACTTCGCACGGATCGCCGACTACGGTCCGCGCACCATCCGTCTCGAAAACGGCGAACATCTGATGCTGGCGGAAAAGAAATACGCGGACTTCGTAAAAAACTACCTGCGCTATGCGAAAGACGGCGGCGTCGTGCGGGTGTAACGGCATACAAAAAGCGTTCGGCGATAATGTCGGACGCTTTTTGTATGCCATTCCCTATTATTACATAATCACTGCAACCGTTCCGAAGGTTCGCTTACGGTTCTGCTTTTTCCGCATTCTCCAGCACAAACCGGTCAAAATCGGATACATACTCTTTGTCCTGTATAACACGATACTTTTCAAATTCGCTCAAGGCATGAATCTTCGCAATTTCGGCGGTTACTTTTCCGGCGTCTTTAAGCAGGCCGTATTCAAACATCTCAATAAAACGGTTGAGCCGCGTTTCCCAATCCGCCATAGTGAGAGGGATTTTGCGCTGCGCCATGTCCTCAGCGTAGTCGAGGTAAGCCGACACCATGCGGTTGAGCTGCTTCATTTCCTCCTCGGTCAAATAATTCTTCGCCACAATAACGTCGGACGGCTTGATTTTCCCATTCGGCGCGTCCTGCCAAGTACTCAGTCCCATGTGCGGCTTTTCGCTGTCCGCACGATCCACAATCAATTCCGCCGCCGTATGCCCGTGAACGGCGAAGTGCATCTTGTTCTGCACCGTAGCGTAGAAGCGGCGGGTGGATTTTGCCGTACTGTCATAGTCCACCGCCGTGGCGTAAATATCCGTGACCTTTTGGTAGAATTTGCGCTCGCTTGCGCGTATCTCGCGAATCCTTTCGAGTTGTTCCTCATAATATTTGTCAGTAAGATACGTTCCGCGTTTTAATCGCTCGTCGTCCATGACCCAGCCCTTGATGGTGTATTCCTTTGCAATGTGGTTCACCCATTTGCGGAACTGCACCGCCCGCTCGGAGTTCACCTTGAAACCAACGGCAATAATCATTTGCAGATTGTAATGGTTTGCCTGATAATGCTTACCGTCATCGGCAGTTATTAAGTATTTCTTAATAACTGCCGGCTCGTCCAATTCCTTATCAGCGAATATCCTTTTTATGTGCTGATTGATTGCAGCCACAGTTACATCGTAAAGCTTAGCCATCGCTTTTTGGGTAAGCCAGATATTTTCATCCTCATAACGAAGCTCGACAAAATTTTCTTCGTTGCCGACGGAAGCAATATATGTTAAATATTCCGCCGCCCCGGAGCGGACAAGTGATTTCTTTTCCTTTCCCATAAGCATTCCTCAATTCCCGCAACAATCATACCGATCGGCGCGATGACTTTGATTTTTTCATTACATTTATTCTCCCTTCCCCTCAAAAATCCTCTTTCCTCTCCGCATTTCGCGGCGGAAAAAGCGTTGTTCGCGCCGCTTCGCGTTTTTTGCCATCCATTCTATGATATAGTATGATTAGGCGCGGAGGGGATTCCTGATGTCTGATACTGCTGTGAACGCGCTGGAGTTTCTCGTGCAGCTTGCGGCCGGCGCGCTTTCCTTTTGGTACACCGGAAAATTTCTGCGGGCGGATTTTGAGAACCGCCGGCAGGCGTCGATCCGCTGGGCGATACTTTACGCGATTGCGCAGTTCGGCTTTTCCCTGCTGACGGACGGCTGGAAGCCTTACGAACGTTTTTTCATGGTTGTTCCGCAGTTCGCGCTTTTGTTTTTCCTGCAAGGCTCATTTTTTGAAAAGAATCGGCCCCGCCGGATTTTTGCCGCCGCGAGCTTTGTCGTCGGCTGGGATATCCTGCGGTTCGCGGTCAGTCCGCTGGCGCACGCGGCTTTCGGCGCCTGGGGACCGGCCTGGGCCTGGACGGTGAACAAGGCCGTCGAGCTGGGCGTCCCGGCGGAAACGGTGCTTTTCCTGATGCAAATGACCAACGACGCGGCGGTGTGCTTGATTATCGCCGGCTGCCGCGCCGTGCAGCTCGGACTTCTCGCGCTTTACCTGCGCGGGATTGTCGGCTTTTTCCCGCCGAAGGAGTACGCGCTCCGATTCCACGACAGCCTTTTTTTGCTGTTCCCCTGCGCCGTGTCCCTCGTGCTCGATCTGACGGTGCGGACGTTGGCGCTGTCGGCGGACAATTCCGCGTTGATGCTGATCTACGATCGTGCGCCGAGCACGCTGCTCCTGCTGCCGCTGGCAAGCCTTTTGCTGCTCGGCATGGTCGTCTCGTCGGCAGCGCTGTTCCGCGGACTGGTACAGGCGAAGGACGAAGAGCAAAAGCGGCTGCTGCTCGAGCAGAGCGTCGCGGGCGTGCATCGCGAAGTCACGGAATTGCAAAATATATATGCCGACCTCAAAGGTCTTCGTCACGATCTCCGAAACCATATCGCAAGCCTCGCCGCCTACGCGAAACGTATTGCGCCGCAGGGCGACGGGCAATTGGAAGCGTATCTCAGCCAGATGACGGACGCCGTCGCGCGGCTGGATTTCGCCGACGACACGGGCAACCCGATCACCGACGTTATCGTCCATCAGGCGCGCCGCGATGCGGAGAAAAAAGGCGTCGCCTTCGCCGCCGATTTCCATTGGCCGCAGGATGAAAGGTTCGACATTTACGACGTCAGCGTGATCCTGAACAACGCGCTGACAAATGGACTTGAAGCGGCCTCACGGGAAATCTCGATCCGCTCCTATGAAAAAGGCCGCCTGTTTTTCATCGAGGCGGCAAACGATTTCACGGGAGAGCTTTGTTGGGACGAAGCGGGCAAACTGCCTGTCACGGGCAAGCAGGATAAAGCGATGCACGGCATGGGGCTTATGAATATTCGCCGCTGCGCCCAAAAGTACAAAGGTGAAATAGAGATACAAGTTTCGGAAGAAACCGGTCGCAAGAGATTTTTGCTGACAGTGATGCTGTATGAGAAGGAAAACGGGGAGAGCTGACTAAAACAGCGCCTTCTGTATCTTCTGTAGCGCATGATTGCGCGGGGAATCTTTTTCCATCAAACGTAAAAATTCCTTTCTCACCAGTTCCGGCTCGTCGCCGACCACAGGCTGGCCGACGAGCCGCCCCGCGCTGTCGATGAAAACTACGGTCGGCGCGCTGCGAAGGCGTGTCAGGAACGGCATGAACTCGTCGTTGATCAAAAGCTGCGGAAAAATCGCGGGGCAATCCGCCGCAATCGCTTTTGCTGTCGTGCGTTTATCCGCACTGTCTTCGGCTTTCAAATCGCCGACAAGCCCGATGAATTGCGCGTTTTCAGGCAGTTCCCCCACAATCGCCGCAAGATGTTGCAGCGCGGCTCGGCTGATTTCGGCGTCGCGCACGGTCCAGACGCAGACCGCCGTCGTCTTTCCGGCAAAGATTTCGTCTGTCACAGCGCGACCGTCCAGCGATTCCGTCCGAAAGGCGGGAAAGCCCACACCCGCGCCGTCCACATGGATTGCCCCATCCCGCCCGAGAAGCAATGCGTCGGCGGCGAGCAGCAAAAGCGCGAGAAACGGCAAAAGCCACAGTTTCTTTTGTCGAAATGCCATCATAAAAATCCCTTTAATTTTATGAGTTTGATTCGATTGTCCGTTGCAATCTGCATGGACTTATCATACCATGAAAGCAGGAGAAAGCAAAGGAAGGAGGCTCGACAGGGACAGTCGAAAATCGATTAAGGAAAAGCACATTTCAAGGAGGAGATCAAAATGCCGGTCAGAGTAGGAAACAGTTATGTAACGGAAGCGGCGCTGGCTTTCGCGCAAAAGTCGGCGGCGGAAAGCGTGGACAAGGAAAAGACGAAGGGCAAGGGCACAAGCGGCGTTCTTGCAGAGCTTTCGGAAAAATTCCCGAAGCTGAAATTCACCGTCGGCACCCGACCGTTCTCGGGCAGCGGCATGGGCAATGTCGCCATTTCGCCGAAAATCCTGCGTGAGATGGAAAAGGACCCGGCGAAGCGCGAGGAGTACGAAGCGCTGCTCTATGATGTGCAGCAATGCACCGACGAGATGTCGATGACGCGCCCCAACGGGAGCAAGGTCAAAGCGCACGGGTGGATCATTCACGAAGACGGCGGTCTCAGCGCATGGAGCATCGGCGTCAGCGAGGGTGGCGGCAGGAAGCCCGAAGCGTCGGGCCGCGTCAATCGTTCGTCGAAAAAGACGTGGTGGCAGTCGCTCTTGGACGAGATGAAGGACAAAAAGAAAAAGCTCGACAAAAAGGCGAAACAGGGGAAAATCGGGGACGCGGAAAAGCCCGAAAGCCTGACGGAAACGCTGAAACGACAGCAGGAGGAAGCGGCGCGGATTTTGAAGGCCAACGCCGAAAAAATCGTCAGCCTGCCGAACCAAGGCAATCCCGCGCTGGCGAAGGCGTACCTCGCGGGAAAAACAGATGCGGTCAAGGCGCAGGAATTTTCGAATACCAATGAACTAATGAAGTACCTGCGTGACCAGTTCGCCGTCGTTCGCGAGGGCATGACCTCGATCTCATCGAAGCATTTGAAAGTCTGTTTGACTGACGAGGAAAAGCGGGCGAAGCTCCTCGACAATCTGCGTGTCGCCGATGAGATGTTAGAAGAAAATCGGGGCAAAATCGGGTTCCAAAGTATGGAAGTGAAGATTGACGAAGACGGTGAAATGACAACGATTACTTCCGGCGGTAGAGTTGGCTTCAACGGTGAGAAGCGAGCACGCCAAATTGCGGCGGCTCAGACGCAGGGCGACCTCGAAATAGTCATGCGGCTGCTCCAGGTCGATCTTGAACAAATCGAGGCAGGTTACAAGCAGAATATGTGCGACGAGGCCGAAGTGCAGAAGGTCAAGGACATGATTGCTCAGGCCGAGCAACGCAAGGGCGAGCTGGGCGACACCAGCGACAAAGAAAACGATCCCGCCGCCAAAGCCTCATTTGCCGTGAATATGCTGATATAGGGGGGTAATCGACATGAGCATGGAAATCAAAAGCCGTCCCTATTCGGTGGAAACGGCAACAAACAAGACCGTTGCGGCGACAAGCGAAAAATCGAAAGACAAAACGAGCGCGATGGGCGCGAAGGCGATGGACGTCGACGAATACATGAGCGCACTGTCCAAAAAGTATTCGTATTTCGGGCGAACGACAAAAATCGCCAACGTGCCGACGACGGTGAACGTCTCTCCGGCGTATTTGCGGAAATGCGCAAACGATCCCGAAAAGCGCGAGGAGTTGGAAAAGAGATTGGACTCTATCGGCGCTTCCGTCCCCATCGGTGCACAAAGGACACGGACGCTGCCGGGCAATCCGGTCATGACGCATTACGACTGCACGATTGATTCCAACGGCAACATGACCGTCATTTCCGGCTGCACCAACGACCCAAAAGTCAAAGGCCAATGGGAAAAAGCCGAGAAGAGCGGGAAGAAGGAAAAGTCCGAGGAAGCGAAGCTGGCGGAGCGCCGCGCCAAAAAACGCGCCGAGGAACGGGCACGGGAAAAGGCGGAGGAACAGGAAGAAAGGATTTACCGCGCTTCGGGACGCGACGTATCGCAAATCACCGAAAGCCTGATACGACAAATGGCGAGCCGTGGCAACGGCAGGAATTTTATTCCACAATTCGATATAAAAGCGTAACGAGAAGAACAAACAAGGAAGTCTCCCAGACCAGAAGGGAGACTTCCTTGTTTGTTTCGTGTGAGCTGCCACTCACACATGCTCGTTACACTGCAAATAGTATAGCGCAATACCCCTAAAAATGCGATACTAGTTTTGCTGTGCACCTCTATTTGTCCGTCAGCCGCTTTTGCATCCGCTCCGCGTTTTGCGAGGCTGACAGGCGGCGGTCAAAGTTTCGGACGGCGGTTTCCTGTTCCGCTTCGCTGGAGACGGACACGATTTCGACGCGATGGCCGAGGATTCGTTTGACTTGCTGCAGC
>JAGAZS010000025.1 GCA_017939945.1 Schwartzia sp. (in: firmicutes) | reverse complement strand
TTTTCCCATCCAGTCCACAAAGAGGTAAGCGAAGCCGAGCCGGAAAACGGCCATCGCGCTGATGGCGACCGCCATCGGCAAAACCGCCCTGCCGATGGCCCGAAAGTAATACGGCAGCAGGAACGCGACCGGCCAGATAATCATTGCCAGCGAATGCGCCACCAAAAGGCCTTCCGCCAAAAACGCGGACTGCGGCGAGAGATGGTAGAGACCGACCCAGAAGCTTCTGCCGAAAATCATGGCGGCGCAGATCGGAAGCAGCGCTGCGTAGTTCAGCAGGATCAAAATCTTCGCATAATATTTCGCCTGTCCCGCCTCCCCCGCTCCGCGGCATTGCCCGACAATCGTCATCATGGCGGCGCCCAGCGCGTTTCCGGGCAAATAGAGATAAGTCACGAGATTGCCCGCCACGGCGTAGGCGGCGATGGAGGCCGTGCCCAACGTGGACACGAGGCTTTGCAGCAGCACCTTCCCCACATTGAACAGGCTGCTCTCCACGCCGCTGGGAACCCCGATGGAAAGGATTTCCCGCAGGATCGTCCCGTTGGGCCTGCATTGCCTGAAGTTTTCAATCCGAAGCGCATTTTCCGGCGCCTGAAGGAATACGCAAATGGCGGCGGCGGCCACAAGACGGGAAAGCAGCGTCGGAATCGCGACGCCTTCGACGCCCATGCCGAAGCCGAAAATGCAAAGCGCGTCCCCGAAAATGTTCAACAGGTTCATGCCGAGGGAAACCATCATGGACAGCCGCGTATTGCCCTCCGCTCGGAAAATGGAGGCCGCCGAGTGGTAAACCGCCAGGAACGGGAATGAAACGGCGGTAAACCGCATATACACTTCCGCGTCCCGCATGACCTCCGGCGCGACCGTGCCGAAAAGGACGCGCAGGATCGACTCCCCGCCGCAGAGCATCACGATGGACAGAAGAAGCAGAGCAGCCGTCGTAACCGAAAGGAGCTGGCCGCCGCTCTTCCTCGCCGAGGAATAGTCCCCGCCGCCGATGTACTTGGCGCAGACGACAGTCCCGCCCGCCGTCATGGCGAACAGGAATTGGAGGACCAAATGATTGATCGAGTCCACCAGGGAAACGCCGGAAACGGCCGATTCTCCAACAAAGGAAACCATCAGCACGTCGACCATGCCGACAAGGACAGATAAAAGCTGCTCAACCAGCAGCGGCCAAATCAATCTCAACAGCCGACGCCAACTGAACAGCCTTTCTTTGTTGCTCATATAAAACTTCCTTTAATAGTGCTTCATCCATGTGCCTTTCCGATAATACCAGTACAGCATGGCGCCAGACGTGCCCCAGCTGATGGGATAGACGGCCACCAGGAGGCGTATATCGTGCGCCAGCTGCATGAATCCGAACAGGATCGCCGTCCGAAGCAGGCACTGGTTGAACAGCACGATATACATGGGAACGATTGACTCGCCTCCGCCTCGAAGTGTGTCCGCAAAGGTCTCGAGAAAAACATAAAAGAAATAGAACGGAAACGCAATCTGTATGATGGTGACGCCCATGTCGATAACCGCCGGATCGGAATAGAAGACGCCGAAGGTCTCCCGCCCGAACCAGAGCAGGACTGCCGCCAGCACGAATGAATAAGCCACGCCGAAAATCAGCGTCGTGCGCAGGCCGCTCTTCACACGCTCATAGAGCCGCGCGCCCACATTCTGCCCCGTGAAGGTCATCATAGCCTGCCCCAACGCGCACAGGGGCATATAAAACAACAATTCGATACGGAAGTAGGCGGTGAAAGCCGCAATAGCTGTCACCCCGAACCCATTGATGAAATACTGGACGAATACGTTGGAGAGGGAAATCACTACCCCCTGCAATCCCGCGGGCAGGCCGATACGGATAATCTCCTTCGTCAACGGACCGTCGACCGTCAGCTTTTTGACGCTCATAACCCCGCTGTTCAGCAGATACCGTACGGAAATCACCGCCGAAAGCACCTGCGACAGCACCGACGACCAGGCCACGGCGAGGACGCCGTTATCCATATACAGGATGAACAGATAATTCGTCGCGATATGGATGACGCCGCACACCAACTGGATCAGCATGGGCGTCTGGGAATTGCCCAGCGCCCGCATGACGCCGGCCGCCATATTGAAGACGAGCATGAAGGTCAGCCCGAGGAAGAATACCTCCACATAGTCATAGGCGTCCTGAAAAATGCCGGCGGGAGTATCGATCGCGCGCAAAAATGCGGAGGCGGTCAACAGGCCGACGACGGTCAGCAGAATGCCGCCGACCAGTCCCAGCGCCATCGACGTATGGATGGATTTGCCGAGCTGTATCTGATTCTTGCGCCCAAAGGCCTGCGCGATGACGACGCCCGCGCCGATGCTGACGCCCGTGAACAGATTGATGATGGCCGAAGTCAGGAACACGCTGGCCCCGACCGCCGCCGAAGCCTCCGCGCCCAAAAAATTGCTGACGAAGAGGATGTCGACGGTCGTATAGAGCTGCTGGATCAGGCTGGCCCCAAGCAAGGGCAGCGCGAACATCAGCAGCTTCCGGGCAATGGGGCCGTTGGTCAAATCAAGCGTCTTAGCCAATGTTTTCTCCTGCTCACTTCACCTTTTCCGCCAGCGAATGCATGTGAACGTGGGTGTGCGGCGTCTGCGGCACATAGCCCTCCGGCAGTTCCGCGTAGGCGCAGAGCACGCGCCCCGGCGTGATGGAAAACGCCGGCGTCATATACAGCATAACACCGCTGAACTTGGCATGGAATTCCTCCTGCACTTCGCCGAAGAAGTCGGTGGTATACCCCAAAAGCTCGTCCTTTTCGACCATTTCGCCGCTGTGCTTCAGGTGATACCAGCACGCCGGCCTGTCGGCCTCCAGATATTCGATATTGGTCAGTTCCTGCGGCGTGAAGGTATGGACATGGCCGTGGTCATACTCGGGCATCATGCCGACATGCTTCAGCACGTGCAGGACGTCGTCCTTGTATTCGTCGATGTCCTCGCGGCAGCAGAAACCCGTGCCGCCGCGCTCGACGAGGATGCTGGGCACGCCGTGCAGCGCCGCGCAGTTGTAAGCGCCCGTAGTGGCGGTGGAGCGGACCAGGTACTCCACGTTGATCTGCTTCGCCATTTCCCGGGACTTGTTGTTGACCTCCTCCGAGGCGTTGCCGGGGAAATAGGCGTAAGGATGCAAATCCTCCTGCAAATCGCCGCTGTGCAGGTCAAGATAATAATCCGCTTTCAGGATGAACTGGTTCAGCAGGAAATCGGCCAGCTTGTAGGTGCGGCTGAGGGTGGGATTGCCGGGGAAAACCCGATTCAGATTCAGCCCGTCCTCCGGCCCGAGCTCCGCCATGCGCGCCCAGAACGCGGAAACGTTCACGGGGTGCATGATGACGAGGCAGCCGTGAATATCCTCCGGCTACAGCGCTTTGCCCAGCTCGATGGACGCGGCCGTCCCCGGATACTCGCTGCCGTGGATGCCGGCGGTGACCAGCACCGTCGGGCCGTCGTATTTGCCGTTGATGAATGTGGTCGGTATCGTGTTCAGCGTGCGCGGCACGTCCACGAACGTGCGCAGTTTGGTGCCGGGCTCGATATGCATGTTTGCGAAACAGACTGTATGCAGCATAATATCCTCCTAAAGTTAGAATTTCTTATACAGCACGCGGCAGGCGTTCAGCACGCAGAGCACGGACACGCCGGTGTCCGCGAAGACCGCGGCCCACATGGACGCGTAGCCGAAGAGGCCCGCCACCATGATAATGACCTTGACGATCAATGCGAAAGCCACGTTCTGCCACGCCACGCTGTTGACCGCCTTGGCGATGGCGATGGCTTTCGGGATCGCGCTCATCTCGGAATTCATGAAGACCACGTCCGCCGCCTCGATAGCCGCGTCCGCGCCGCTACCCATGGCCGCGCCCACGTCCGCGCCCGCCAGCACCGGAGCGTCGTTGATGCCGTCGCCGACGAACATGACGCCGCCGTATTTGTTGCGAAGGTCGTTCATTTCTTTCAGCTTGTCCTGCGGCAGGAGCTCCGCCCGCACTTCCGTGATGCCGGCTTCCGCCGCCACGGCGTTTGCCTCCCTGCGGGCGTCGCCGGTCAGCATGACCGTCGCCAGCCCCAGCTTCGTGATGTCCGCCACGGCCTGCTTCGCGTCGTCCTTCAGCGTGTCGTTGATCCGGACGCTGCCGAGGAACGTCCCGTTCTTCGCCACCAGTACCTCGCTGCCGTATTCCGCAGCCTGATAGGCGCTGTAATCGACTTTGAACTGACTCATCAGGCGGGGATTGCCGACTAAGAGCGTATCGCTTCCGAAATAAGCCACAAGGCCGGCGCCGGCGATTTCCTCAAAACGATCCGGACGATTCAAAGGCAGATTCCGCTCTTTCGCTGCAGTGACAATGCTGACCGCAATCGGGTGGGTGGAAACCTGTTCCGCCCCCGCGGTGACCTGCAGGATCTCGTTTTCGCCCGCGCTTCCCGCGGAAAGCACCTGCTGCACCACGAAATTGCCCTTGGTCACGGTGCCGGTCTTGTCCATGACGACCGCCGCCACATTCTTCAGCATTTCCATGGCGTTGCCGCCCTTGAACAGGACGCCGATCTTTGAGCCGGCGCCGATGCCCGCAAAGAAGGACAGCGGCACGGAGAGCACCAGCGCGCAGGGGCAACTGATGACCAGGAATGTCAGGGCGGTGTAAATCCACTTGTTCCATTCGCCCGTCATCAGGGAAGGAATAATCGCAACCGCAAGCGCGAGCGCCACTACGATAGGCGTATAGACCCGCGCGAAACGGGTGATGAATTTGTCGATATACGGCTTGTTGGCCGCCGCGTTTTCCACGGAATCCAGAATCTTCGTGACCATGGATTCCTGCAGTTCCTTTTCCACGCGAATCTTCAGCATGCCGGAGGTGTTCACACAGCCGGACAACACTTCGTCGCCGAAAGATTTTCTCACGGGCACCGGCTCGCCGGTGACAGGAGACGTGTCAAGCTGACTCTCACCGTCGACGACGACGCCGTCCAACGGGATACGGTCACCGACGCGCACCAGCAGGATATCGCCGACGCGGGCTTCCGCCGAAGGAATGACCT
>JAGAZS010000238.1 GCA_017939945.1 Schwartzia sp. (in: firmicutes) | reverse complement strand
TACGGAACAACAAGAAGATGAACTTTTCCAAAATTTAGTAGATGCTTTAAAGAAAGATGGCAAGCTGTTTATTGATGCACGCACTATTCGTGATGATCTGTACGGAAAAGGGGAGAAGGTTGCCCCTAATGCGTTTTTTTATGACGGTCATTTTCGCCGGTTTATTGATCCGCAATTGCTGAAAGCAAAAATGCAAGCCCGTGGCTATAACGTGTTAGATTTGCAAGAAGGGCGAGGGTTTTCAAAAACAAGTGATTCCGATCCGGTGCTTATGCGGCTTATTGCTGTATATAGCAACGAACGGTAAAACAGTATGACTTTTTCGTGAACCTTTTGGGGAACCGATGCAAGGCGGATTTGGACGATGTAAAGGTCAAGAACTATACGAGAGATCTTTTTTGGCGAGGACTGAAATGAAACCACTTCTTGCATGAAAGCCGTATCCATTGTACAATGGTTGCGGTCTTTTTCTTTTTCACTTCATTTTGGAGCGTGTTTATCATGAAGGTTATTATTTTGGCCGGCGGGGGCGGTACACGCCTGTTTCCGCTTTCCCGGGCTTGTTATCCGAAGCAGTTTTTGCGGATCGGGGCGGAGCGGTCTTTGTTTGGGCAGACGGTGGAGCGGTTTTTGCTTTTGGCGGCGCCGTCGGATATCGTTGTTGTGACGCAGGAGGCTTATTTCTTCCATGTGCGGGCGGAGCTTCGCGAGGTTGGGGCGGATGCGGCGCATGTGCTTTTGGAGCCGGTGGGGCGGAATACCGCGCCTGCGATTGCGCTGGCGATGGCTTATTGTCGTGAGCGGCTCGGCGCAGATGATAGCGAGGTGCTTTGCGTTTCGCCTTCGGATCATGTGATTCGACCGGCGGATCGGTTCGCGGCGCTGGTGAGGAAGGCGGAGAATCGGGCGGCGCAGGGAGATATCGTGACGCTGGGGGTGACGCCGAATGCGCCGGAAACCGGGTACGGCTATATCGAGGCGGCGGAGTATGCGGGCGATGTGCGCCGCGTGCGCAGCTTCAAGGAGAAGCCGTCGCGGGGGATGGCTGAGGAATATCTGCGCGCGGGGAATTATTACTGGAACAGCGGGATGTTCCTGTTCCGAATGGATGCGCTCAGAGGGGAATTTAACGAGTTCGTTCCTGAGTTGGCGGGCATTGCGTCGGGCAGCGTAGCGGCGGCGAAGGAGAATTTTGCCGCGTTGCCGTCGATCTCGATAGACTACGCGGTGGCGGAGCGTTCGAAGAAGATGGCGGTGGCGCCGCTTGACGGCATTTCTTGGAATGACGTGGGCAGCTTTGACGCGATTGCCGATATGATGGCGGATAAGGACGGCAATGCGTTTTCCGGCGACGTTCGCGCGAATGATTGCGAGAATACGATGATTTTCGGCAACGAGCGGCTCGTGGTCGGTATGCACTTGAAAGACCTTTTGGTGGTCGATACGCCGGATGTGCTGTTGGTGGCCCGAAAGGGCGAGTCGCAGGAAATCCGCGAGGTCGTAGAGAGGCTGAAAAAGGAAGGCCGCCGCGAGACGGAGGAAAACGTCACGATGTACCGCCCTTGGGGTAAATATACGACGCTGGCTGAGGGCGACGGCTACAAGGTCAAGCGCATCGTGATCAATCCGGGGCAAAGCATCAGCCTGCAGATTCATTATCATCGCAGCGAGCATTGGACTGTTATCAGCGGCACCGGGAAACTGACGCTGAACGAGAAGGAAATTATTTTCCGAGAGAACGAGAGCACGTATATTCCGATCGGCACCGCGCATCGGCTGGAAAATCCGGGCAAGCTGCCGTTGTCGATTATCGAGGTGCAGAACGGCAAGTATCTGGAAGAGGACGATATCGTGCGGTTGGACGATGCGTATGGGCGCGTGGCGGCGGAAATGAAGGAGGACGCCTGACGGATGGAAAGACAAAAACGGGTTTTGGCGGTGCATGATATTTCGGGCGTGGGCCGCTGTTCGCTGACGGTGGCGCTTCCGATTATTTCGGCGGCGGGCGTCGAGTGTTCAGTGCTGCCGACGGCGGTGCTGTCGACGCATACGGGGGGATTCACGGGCTATACCTG
>JAGAZS010000237.1 GCA_017939945.1 Schwartzia sp. (in: firmicutes) | reverse complement strand
GTTCGATTGTTACCGACGCTCGTAAGCTGATTCCTTGCTGCGTCTATCTCGACGGGGAATATGGCGAACACGATCTCTGCATCGGCGTTCCGGTAATTCTCGGCGCGAAGGGCGTGGAGCGCATTATCGACGTTGCGTTGGAAGGTAATGAAAAGGAAGCTTTCGCGGCGAGTGTTGTGGCGGCACGGGAGACGAACGCACTGCTGGATACCGCGCTTTCCTAAGTATTCCTAAAATAATAAAATATAGACCGATTTTCTCATTTTCCTCTTAAGTTTTTTCTCATTTCTTACGATATACAAGTATAAGAGATGGTGGATGAAAGGAGGAGAAGATCATGAAAGGGCGTGTGGAGAGGATTTCGCCGGTGCAGGGTGTGGCGTTTGACGTCGCGCGCTCCTTTGAGGATCGTCGCGGGTTTGCCGACCACAACGGCGGACAGTCGTTTCGGCAGATGCTGGACAAGGCGATGCAGACGGTGAGGAAGCCGTTTGCATCTGCGGAGTCGAGCGAGGGCGGAGTGTCCGATGCGTATGAGGTGAACGTGACGCGAGCGACACAGTCCCTTTTCTACAATGATAGGTCTGTGCTGGAAGGAATCGGGAATTTGGTTCATGAATAAAGATCGGGAATATATGGCAATCGCTTTGGACGAAGCCCGTCTGGCAATGGAATCCGGCGAAGTGCCGGTCGGCGCCGTCCTCATCGACGATGAGGGCGGCGTTGTCGTACGCGCCCACAATCTGTGCGAATCGGAGAGGGATGCGACCGCGCACGCGGAAATCCAAGCGATACGCGAGGCGGGACGACGACTTTCCCGTTGGCGTCTGAACGGCTGCACGCTGTATGTGACGTTGGAGCCGTGTTCGATGTGCGCTGGCGCGATCATGGCTGCTCGTATTTCCAGGCTTGTGTACGGAGCGACCGATGCACGGGCGGGGGCGGTGGAGTCGATTTTCAATATCCCCGGGCATCCGTCTCTTGCGCCGTCACCGGAGATTACCGCCGGCGTGATGGAGGACGAGTGCAAAGATCTTTTGCAAAAATTTTTCGCGGAGCGGAGATAAAACGCCTCTTCCATTGCGGGCATAGTGCGGTTATGGTATGATAAATTGTAAGAAGTAGTCAGGGAAAAATAAAAGGAGGTCATCAGTATGGGGATGAACGGAATCAATGGAATTGGCGGCACGGGTGCGACCTATGGCTATGACCGTTTCAAGGACGAGCAGGCTTTGTATCCGGGGGCGCCGGAGGACGATTGGAAGGAACAGTTGGGCATTGAGGGCGAGGAAGAGGAAGAAACCGCCGCCGATCGGATGGGCAAGAAGCCGGGAAAGAAATCTTCCCCCGCCGAGTGCGAGACCTGCAAGAACAGGAAGTATCAAGACGGCTCCAATGAAATGGTATCCTTCAAGGCCGCCGGGCATATCGCCCCGAGCAACGCGGCGATGGTCGTCATGGGGCACGAACAGGAGCATGTGTCGAACGCATATCGCAAAGCCGAATTGGGCGGCGGTGAGGTCGAGCGCGCATCCGTGCGGCTCAAGACCGATATTTGCCCGGAGTGCGGACGCACCTATATTTCCGGCGGCGAGACCACGACACAGATTAAGTACTATAACGAGAGAAATCCGTATCAAAAAGATATGAAGGAATCGGACGCGGTCAATAAGTATCGCGGTGCGAATGTGGATTTGGATCAATGACGGAAAAAGAGACAATAGTATTGGCTTCGGCGTCGCCGAGGCGACAGGAGCTTTTGCGGCAAATCGGCTGTGCGTTCCGCGTCGTAGTCAGCGACGCGGAGGAGCTTTCGGGCGACAGTATTTCTCCGGATCGGCTTGCGGAGGAAAATGCGCGTCGAAAAGCGAAGGATGTGGCTGCAAAGGAAAGCGGCAATGTGCCGGTGCTCGGCGCGGACACAGTCGTTGTCGTTGACGGAATGATTTTGGGCAAGCCGAAAGACGCGGCTGACGCCGCGCGAATGCTGCGGCTTCTTTCGGGGCGGCAGCATTTTGTTTATACCGGTATTGCTCTCGCATATAAGGGCGAGGTATACGGGGACGTTGTTCGGACGGAGGTTTGGGTAGACGAGCTTTCCGAGAAAGAAATCGACGCGTATATAGCGACGGGCGAGCCGATGGATAAGGCTGGAGCCTATGCAGTCCAAGGGATTGCGGCGAAATTCATTCCGCGTATCGACGGCTCGTTTTCCAATGTAGTCGGCCTGCCGCTTCACGCGGTCAAGGAGCTGGCGCGAAAGGCGGGGATTGTCCTTTGACAGTGATGGTGCGAGATCTTCCCGAGGATGAAAGGCCGCGGGAAAAACTGATTCAGCGGGGCGCGGCGTCGCTCAACGATACGGAGCTGTTGGCGATTTTGCTCAGGACCGGCACGTCGTCCGTTTCGGTGCTTCATTTGGCGGAGGAAGTCCTGGCGAAGTATCAGGATAAGGGACTTGTCTCCATCATGAATATATCGCCGCAGGAGATTGCGACGGTTCACGGTGTGGGTCTTGCGAAAGCTGCTACGATCGTCGCTGCCGTCGAGTTGGGGCGTAGGCTCTCAACGAAGGCGGCGCAGAAGCTGGAAAAGATTGAAGGACCGGAGGACGTTGCCCGTTACGCGTCGCCAATCCTGCGGTTTGAGCAAAAAGAACATTTTCTCGTCATGCTGCTCGACGTTCGGAACCGTGTGCTTGCGATGCCGACGATTTCCATCGGAAGCTTGACGGCGTCGGTGGCGCATCCGAGGGAGATATTCCGCGAGGCGATACGGTACTCTGCAGCTAACATGATCCTGATACATAATCATCCAAGCGGCGATCCGACGCCGAGCAGGGAAGACGTGCAAATCACGAAGCAAATGATGAAGGCGGGAGCGATCATGGGGATTCCCGTGCTCGACCATGTCATCATTGCGGGCGACGGTTTTTTGTCATTGAAAGAGGCAGACTGTTTGGGACTTTGATGTCACAGACAGCTTGCCTTTTTTAAATTGACTTTATGCAGTGGATTAATATATAATTATTGAGTTTAATGAAAGTATCTGCTAGGAGCTGATTGTTTTGAAATTCATGACGGGCAATGAACTACGCGAAGCGTATTTGGATTTTTTTGCAAAAAAGGCGGGGCATCTGCGCCTTCCGAGCGCTTCCCTGATTCCCGAGAACGATCCGACGCTTTTGATGATCGGTGCGGGTATGGCTCCCTTCAAACCGTTTTTCACCGGTAAGATGAAACCGCCCCGTACGCGCATTACGACGAGCCAGCGCTGCGTCCGCACGGGCGATATCGAGAACGTCGGGCGTACGGCACGCCATCAGACGTATTTCGAGATGCTCGGGAATTTCTCTTTCGGCGACTATTTCAAGAAAGAAGCGATTGCGTGGGCTTGGGAATTTCTGACGGAGGTCGTCGAGCTTCCGAAGGAGAAGCTCTATGCGACGATTTATCCGAAGGACGACGAAGCGGCCGAAATCTGGAAGCAGCAGCCCGGTTTTCTCGCCGACCACATCGTGAAGCTGGAAGATAATTTTTGGGAAATCGGCCCCGGACCTTGCGGTCCGGACTCGGAGATTTATATCGATCTCGGAGAGGAGCGCGGCTGTGGGGAGCCGACCTGCGCCGTCGGCTGCGACTGCGACCGGTATCTGGAAATCTGGAATCTCGTGTTCACGCAGTACGACAAGACTGAGGACGGCGAGTACAAGCCCCTCGCGCATAAGAACATTGATACTGGCTGTGGCTTGGAACGCTTGGCGTCCGTATTACAGGGAAAACGCACGAATTTCGAGACGGATCTTTTGTTCCCGATTATCGAGTACGCGTCCGGTGTTTCGGGCGTAAAGTATGGCGAGGACGAGCAGAAGGATATTTCTCTGAAGGTTATCGCTGACCATGCGCGCAGTATGACGATCATGATTATGGACGGCATCTTGCCGTCAAACGAAGGGCGCGGTTATGTGCTTCGTCGGATTCTTCGCCGTGCCGTGCGCCATGGGCGACTTCTCGGCATGGACAAGCCGTTCCTTGTGGGCGCGGTGGATGCGGTCATCAAGATTTACAAGGACGCGCCGGATTTCGAGGCGTTGACGGAGCGGCAAGACTATATCAAGAAGGTCATCCAGCTTGAGGAGGAGCGTTTTCACGCGACTTTGGAGCAGGGGTGTGAGCTTTTGGCCGGGGAGATTGAGGCGGTCAAGGCGAAAGGTAAGAAAGAGCTGGACGGCGAAAGCGCGTTCAAGCTTTACGATACTTACGGGTTCCCGTGGGAACTGACAGAGGAAATATTGCAGGAGAGCGGATTGAAGCTCGACCATACCGGTTTTGACAAGGCCATGCAGGAGCAGCGTGACCGCGCGCGCGCGGCGCGTCAGGAAAACCAGCGTGTGGCGGTGCCCGACCTCAGCAAGATCGACGTCAAGAGTTTGCGGCAGGAAGCAACGGCAAAAGAGGCGAAGGTTGTCGCTCTTTGGAAAGACGGTACACTGGCTGATGCGCTTTCCGACGGCGAGGAAGCGGGAATCATCCTTGATGTGACGCCGTTCTACGCGGAAGGCGGCGGACAGGTCGGCGACGTCGGTCTCTTTACGACGGAACTTGGCCGCGTGCAGGTCTCGAACGCGAAGAAGCTGCCGGACGGCACGATTTATCATATCGGTTATGTGGAAGCAGGTTCGCTGAAGGTTGGCGATACGGTCAAGATCGTGTTGGATCGAGAAAAGAAGATGGCTTCGGCGCGCAACCATACGGCGACCCATCTTTTGCAAGCGGCATTGAAGCGCGTTGTCGGGGATCAGGTCAATCAGGCGGGGTCGCTGGTTACGCCGGAGCGTTTGCGTTTTGATTTCTCGAATTTCGAGCCGGTATCGCCGCAGCAGTTGGCGGACGTCGAGGAACTTGTCAATCATGTCATCTTGCAGGCGCAGGATGTTGAGATTGCCCAAATGAAGCAAGACGAAGCAAAAGCGAAGGGCGCTATGGCGCTTTTTGGCGAGAAGTACGGCGACGTCGTGCGTGTCGTGACTGTCCCGGGCTTCAGCATGGAGCTTTGCGGCGGTTCGCACGTCTCGAACGTCGGGCAGATCGGCATGTTCAAGATTGTCAGTGAGACAGGCGTCGCGGCGGGCGTCCGGCGCATCGAGGCCATTACCGGCGAAGCGGCTCTCCGTTGGGCGCATGAGCGGGCGGAAGCTCTGACGCAGGCGGCGGAGCTTTTGAAGTGTCGCGATACGGAGGTCGTGCAAAAGCTTTCTGCGTTGGCGGCTGATTATAAGGAAATGAAGAAGAAGCTTGAAGAGGTCCACCGGATGCAGGAGAAAGCCGACGCGCAGAAGCTTCTGATGGCAGTGCAGACATACGGCGATGTGCAGTGCGTGACGGGCAAGGCAAACGTCGAGACTATGGATGCGCTGCGTGAAATGGCGGATTTGACCGAGGCGAAACTCAAAAATGGCGTTGTTTTGCTCTGTGCGGTCATGGACGACAAAGTCAGCATCGTCGCGAAGGCGTCCAAAGATGCGGTTGCAAAAGGTGTCCATGCTGGCAAGTTAATCAAAGAGGCCGCGAAAGCAGTCGGCGGCGGCGGCGGCGGGCGTCCTGAGATGGCGCAGGCCGGCGGCAAAGAGCCGGAAAAAATCCCTCAGGCGATGGAAGCGGCGCACGCAGCTCTCAAAGCGCAGCTCGGATTGGAGTGAGGAGCAAGCAAAAAGGCGCGCAGTCTGTCTGTGCGCCTTTCTTGGATGAAAGGATTATATCAGGGGGAAAGTATTTTGGAAGTCGATATCAGCGATAAGGCGCATGCAGTCATAAAATACGGCTTGGCCGTGTTGCTGCTAGCGGCTTTTTTGTGCGCCGGCGTCGTTTGGCTGTTCCAGTCAAGCCACCGGACGCTTTCCATCGTGGAGGCGGAGGTCGCCGGACATGTGGTGCAGGCACGCGCCCTTGCGGCCGGAACAATCACGGAAATCTTGGTCGGCGACGGCGAACCGGTGAAGCAGGGACAGGCGTTGGCGAAAATCAAAGTCAAGGTTTCGCCGGAACAAATTCAGCAGTTGGAATCGAATTTAGCGCTTTCCAGACGGAATTTGGAAGAACTGCAGGCTGGCGTCGTGACCGTACAGCCGGTTTTCGGCGGCGGAAGCGGCGAGGATGTCGATGCGGCGCGTACACGTTATGAGAAAACGCAATTCCTTTACGATATGGGCGCCGTCAGCGCGAATGAACGCGATGCGGCGGAGGCGGCTTATCAGGCAGCTTTGGGTGGTTCCGTATCTTATCAGACGGTGACACGTTCCGCAAGTCCGGAGGCAATCGGCCGCGCGGAGGTTCAGGTGCGGCAGGCGGAGGCGGCGCTCGCTTCAGCGCAGCAGGCTTCCGGTGCGACGGAGCTTTTCGCTCCCGTGGACGGCATTATGTATTTGACTGAAATCAAGGAAGGCAGCGAGGTACATGCCGGAGAGCCGGTCTTCCGGATTGGCGCGACCGGGGAGATGTGGGTTGAGGCGTATGCGGCGAAAGAGTATGCTGATTTGATCCATGTCGGGCAAACGGCGTATTATACGCTGAACGGTCATGAGTTTTTGTCCAGCGTTGCGGAAGTCCAGGATTTGTCCGAAACGGAACAAAAGGATGCGGCAAAGGGAACAGAAGGTATGCGCCCGGACACCCCGCATGTGGGACAGCTTCGGGTTCTCATTTCCATCCCGTCGCAGGAGAGCGTCCAAATACGTCCAGCGATGCAGACGACGGTAAAGGTGTTGTTGGATCGATAATCTATTTTGATTTAACATGGAGCTTCACGGCAGACAATTTGCCGCGAGGCTCCTTTTTTGTCTTGCACTGTTGGCGAAGTATGCTATAATGAAATGGTATTTTCACAAGCTAAAGGAATAAAGCTGGGCGGTGTTGCTATGATTAATCCAAAATTGAAGGATGATTTGACGGATCAGCTTTGCGAGACTGTACTTCTTCTTCACGGCGTGGAGGAATGCTATCAATTTTTCGAGGATATTTGCACCATCAGTGAACTGAAGGCTTTGGCGCAGCGGCTGGAGGTGGCCCGTATGCTGAACGCGGGGCATACCTACGACGACATCGTGGCGCGCACGGGCGCGAGCACCGCGACCATCAGCCGCGTCAAGCGCTGCCTGCATTACGGCGCGGACGGGTACAAGATTGTGTTGGAACGATTACAGAAAAAGCAGGAAGGAAGTGGGACGCAGGATGCGGACAAGGGATGAGGTTTTCGGGATTCCTTACGGAACACGGGATTTTTTGCCTGCGGAGGCAAAGGAAAAGCGCGCCATCGAGTCGCTCCTGGCGGAAGGATTTGCGCGCTGGGGGTATGATGAGATCGTGACGCCGGCGTTCGAGTTCGTGGACACGCTGACGTTGGGCAACGGGCGGCGGATCGAGCCGTATATGTTCAAGTTTTTCGATAGGCAGAACCGTACGCTTGCGCTGCGCCATGAGATGACGACGCCGATAGCGCGCGTCGTGGCGAGTCGCATGAGGGGGGCGGAGATGCCGCTGAAGCTTTTTTATCTGAGTCCGGTGTATCGCTACGAGCAGGCGCAGACAGGGCGGCAGTGCGAATTTTATCAGGCGGGCGTTGAGTTCATG
>JAGAZS010000236.1 GCA_017939945.1 Schwartzia sp. (in: firmicutes) | reverse complement strand
TTCGCGAAAATTTCCATCTCGTCGGCGGCCTCGGCCAGTCCCGCCGCGCGGAACTTGTCCGCCAAATCCTTGATTGCTTTGTCGCCGTGGTACTCGGCGGCCATCAGGCCCCGCACCAGCGTCCAGAAATCCTGCGGGTACATGGCGTTCAGCGTCGCGTAGAAACCCGCGTGAACCGCCTCTTGGTTCGCCGCCTCGATGAATGTCTTCGACACGTCCTCCATGCCCTGCTCCTTCGCAAGCCGTGCCAGCGCGTAGTACATCATCGTGCCGCAGGCCTCGCCCTTCGCCAGCATCTCCGAAATCGGAGCCAGCGGCATCCCCTTTGTCTGTCCGTGCAAACTCATTTTCTTTTCCCCCTTTTATGAATATCCTATGACTATTGTACCTTTATATTATTCTATGAAAAAATCCGCTTTCCTGTCGAGGGGCGGGAAAAAATGGAAGATGACGCGATTTTTTAGAAAACAACAAATCCGCCAAGCCGCGCCCTTGCCTTTTTCTTGCGAGAGCGGCGGCAGGATGATAGAATAACAAAAGCGAAAAACGCAACACGCCAATGTAATATTTTTTAAGGAACGGAGCAAAACAAAATGAAAGCAAAAAAGATTTTCCCGCTTTTGCTGGCGGCGGCGATGGGATTTGGATTCATGCCCGAAACAACAGTTTCGGCGGCGCAAGCGTCCGTATCGGCGTCCGAGACGGCGGAGCCGCTTTTGGTGAACAAGACCCATCCGCTGCCCGTCGGCTACGAGGCGAGCCTTTCCCTCGTCACCGCCGCGAATTGTTTTGGCGAGGAATTTCAAATCGAGCGGGAAACTTACGCGCATTTTCTGGAATTGCGGGCGGACCTTTTGCGCCCCGACGCCACCACCGAAGGCGCAATCCAAATCGAGATTGCCGCCGCTTACCGAACCCCCGAGGAGCAGCAGGCGCACATCGAGGCGCTTCGGGCGGCGGAGGGCGAGGCATACGCGGACGCCCACGCCGACCCGCCGGGATTTTCGGAGCAGCAGACCGGGCTGGCGCTGGACGTCGTGGTCGTCGAGAACGGCGCGCCCAAGGCGGATTGGTACAACATTTATGAGACTTCGTACCAGCAAATGCACCGGAAACTGGCGGAGCACGGCTTCATTCTCCGCTATCCGCCGGGAAAATCCGGCGTCACCGGCCACGCCTATGATTCGGGACATATCCGCTATGTGGGCAAAGAAACGGCGCGAAAGATTTACCTGCAAGGGCTGACGCTGGAAGAATATCTGGCGGGCGGCGAGGAAACGCAGCGCATGACGGGAGCGCTCGGCTCGGCGGAATACTGGACGCGGCGAAACCCCGACGGCGAGAAAACCATGAGCGAAGGCGAGCTTAACGCCATTCGGAAAACGATGCGGGCAAAGAGCGATATTCTCGCCGACATGGCAAACTACCCCGACACCGTGACGGGGGACGATATCCGGGAAAAAATCGCGTTTGCAAGGGAAGGCATCGCCTACTACAATATGGAAGAACTGTATGGGCGGGGCGGCGTCCCGATCCCGCAGGAAAGCGTCCTGCGGGCGGACGACAACTGCGCTTTGGACGAAGCGCCCGAGCGGGCAAGCGTGCGCTACGCGTTTCCGGCGAAGAAAGCGCATATCCGCTATCTGCCGGAAAGTTCCCCTTGGTACGAGGATGCCTATGATTGGACTTACGATTTGCTCCAAGGGTTCACGGCAAATCCGGGAGAGCCGCTGGCGGTGCTGGCGGAGAGCCGGGACAAAAAATTCTGCCTCGTGGAAGCGCGGCAGCACATCGGCTGGGTGGACGCGCGCGAGCTGGTCTTCGTGACCCGCGAGCAGTGGATGAAGTACGCGGCTCCGGAGCATTTTCTCGTGATCACCGCCAACCGGAAGAAAATCCAAGCCGACGGTTCCGTCCTGACCTTCCGGATGGGAGATCGGCTGCCCCTGATAAAGCCGGAGCCGCAGGAGGACGGGACATGGCTCGTCTCCGTGCCGACGGCGCTTGCGGAAGTGCCGGTGAGCGTCCCTGCGGACGACACGGTGCACAAAGGCTGGCTGCCCTGCTCGGAAAACAATCTGATTCGCCAGTCCTTCCGATTCCTGGGGGATATTTTCGGCTGGGGCGGCATGCAGGACAGCGTGGACTGCTCGCTGTTTACGGCGTGCGTCTATCGGAGCGTGGGCGTCGAGCTTCCGACGGATTCCGTCGACCAGCAGCTTGCGATGCCTTGGAGCGTCGATCTGGAAGGCATGGGCACGGAGGAAAAGCTCGCCTTCATCAAGACCCTGCGCCCCGGCGACACGCTCTACGCGGAAGGGCACGCCATGATGTACCTCGGGCGGGACGACAGCGGAATGCCGCGCATCATCCAATCCGGCAGCAGCGAATGGTTCCCCGGCGAAGGGGAAAACGGCACCGCGCTCAAATATTATGTACGCAAAGTGGCGGTCAAGGATTTTTTCTACAACGGGTCCGAGCACCAAAAAGCCATCGAGCGCGTCATCGGCGCCGCAAGCCTGCGCGGAAAGCGCGCGAGCGGAACACATTCTTGAACCTCTTAACATGACGCGCAAACGAAAAGCGCACAGATATGACAGCCAATCCACGGTCATATCTGTGCGCTTCTTATTTTACACCAGTGCCTTGCCGATGTTGTACGCCTCTTCGCACTGCTTCGGGAAAACTTCCTTGCGGTACGCCGCCTTTTCCGGCTCGTTGAAAATCGAGGACTCGTATTTCGAGTAGTCGCTGAACTGATAGGTGTTGTACGCGTAAAGGCTTCTCGTTTCCGCTTTCAAAATCCGCGCCGCGGAGCCTTCATAGAAGGCCATTTTCTCCCGCAGGCCGAACTGCTCCACGTGCGCCTCCGTCATGTTCATCGTGTAGAAAAAGGCGCTGGGCAGCGGCTTCGGGAACACGCTGGGGATCTCGTCGCTGTAAATGTAGTTCGAGAAGAGCAGCCGCTCGATGAAGGCCACCATGCCCGCCGACAGATTCATGAAATAAATCGGCGCGCCCATAATCAAGGCATCCGCCTCCTTCACGCGCTGCAACACAGGCGCGAGATCGTCCTTCAGGGCGCAGACGCCGTGCGGCACATCTTTCCGCTTGCAGTAAAAGCAGCTCAGGCAGCCCGTGAATTTCAGGCTGTAAAGGTTTACCAGCTCCGTCTCCGCGCCCGCCTCCGCCGCGCCGCGAAGCGCGTGCCGCAAACGCTCCGCCGTGTTGCCGTTCCTGCGCGGGCTGCCGTTCACCGCGATGATTTTTTTCATGCC
>JAGAZS010000235.1 GCA_017939945.1 Schwartzia sp. (in: firmicutes) | reverse complement strand
TCGCATTCGGCGACTTCTCCCGGAAAGCGCGGAATGCTTTCAATACGTAATCTTCTTCGCCGCGGTGGGTACTGCCCGCCAACAGGATGCCGCCGTTATGCGTGAGCCCCATTTCCGCAAGGAGCTTCGCTTTTTCGTCGGCGCCGACGTCCGTGTAAGTCTGGTCATATTTCGTATTGCCCGTGACAATGACGAGATTCGGGTCCGCGCCGAGGCGGATGATGTATTCGGCGTCGATCGGCGACTGCATCGCGAATTTCTGGATAGTGCCGATCATCTCGTCCTTCAGGCTGTACAGATAACGATACCGCTTGACGCTCTTGTCGCTGATACGGCCGTTGATCATCATGACCGGGATGTGCATCCGGCGGCATTCCCGCAGGAAGTTCGGCCACAACTCCGTCTCCACCGGCATGAACACGCGCGGCGTGATCCGGCGCACGACTCTTGCCGCGAGGAACGGCAAATCCAGCGGGAAATAAATGATGCTGTCCGCGTCCTTGATGATACGGTTCGCCATTTCGTAACCGCTGGTCGTGACCACTGAAACGAGGATCGGGCTCTTCGGGAACTCATTGCGGAACTCCTTGATCAGCGGGCTGGCCGCCACGATCTCGCCGACCGACGCCGCATGTACCCAGATGCAGTTTTTCTTCGCGACTTTTTCCAGCGCGTCCTCGGGAATGAAGCCGAGACTTTGGCGAATGCGCTCGATAAAACCGCGCTCGCGGATTGCCCGCACCAAAAACACAGGGATGATAAGCAATACCACGATAATGGCCGCGATGTTGTATAAAAACTGCATTACGCTTCCCCTTTTTTCCCGTATTGTATATGATACAAACCGGCGTACAGGCCGCCCGCCGCCAGAAGCTCCTCATGGGTGCCCTGCTCGCGGATCCTGCCGCCGTCCAGCACATAGATCCTGTCGGCGCCGATGATCGTCGAAAGCCGGTGTGCGATCACGAAGGACGTGCGCCCAACCATCAGTCTGTCCAACGCCGCCTGCACGATTTTCTCGCTCTCGGTGTCGAGAGCGCTGGTGGCCTCGTCGAGAATCAGGATGCGCGGGTCCTTCAGGATTGCCCGGGCAATCGCGATCCGCTGCCGCTGGCCGCCGGAAAGGTTCGCGCCCCGCTCGCCGATTTCCGTATCGTAACCCTCGGGCAGCGCCATGATGAAGTTGTGCGCCCCCGCGTCCTTCGCCGCCGCCTCGATTTCCTCGTCCGTGGCGTCGAGCCGTCCGTAGCTGATATTCTCGCGCACCGTCGCCGAGAAAAGCACCGTTTCCTGCGGCTCGATGCCGATCTGCGTGCGCAGCGACTCCGTCGTCACATCCCGCACGTCATGGCCGTCTACCGTGATCGAACCGCCCGTCACATCATAGAATCGCGGGATCAGGTTCGCCACCGTGGATTTTCCCGCGCCGGACGGGCCGACAAACGCGATCATCTGCCCCGGCTCCGCCGTGAATGTCAAATCCGTCAGCGCCGGCACATCCTCCCGATAGGCGAAACTGACGTCCGAAAAGCACACGCGCCCTTCCACGGGCGGAAGCGTTTTCGCGTCCGGTGCGCTGGCCACCGTTTCCTCCATATCGAGCAGTGCGAACACGCGGTCCGCGCCCGCCATCGCTTTCTGTATCTGCGCGTAGATTCTCGACAATCGTTTGACCGGGTTCGCGAGATTCACCGCATAGGTCAGGAACGCCACCAGCGTGCCCGCCGTAATCACGCCGTCTACGACTTCCACACCGCCGAACCAGATGATGACGGTCACGGCGAGAGCCGCGAGGAATTCCACCGTCGGCGTCAGCAGGCTCGAAAGCTGCGCGTCCTTCATCACCGCGCGGAAATTCAGCTCATTCTGCGTATGAAAGCGGTCGATCTCGAAATCCTCGCGCACGAAGGACTTGACCACCCGCTCCGAGGAAATGCTTTCCTGCATCAGCGCCGTGATGTCGGACATCCGCTCCTGGATCACCGCGCCCGCCGAGCGGACCTTCCTGCCGAAAATATCCATCGCCAGCCCGACCAGCGGCACCGTGATCAAGGTCAGGATGCTGAGCTTCCAGTCCAGCAGCACCATCATCACCAGCGAGCCGACAAAGATCGCGCTCTCCGTCAGCATCTCGACCATGCGCTCCACCAGCGCGCTTTGCAGCGCCGCCACGTCGTTGGAGATATAGCTCATGATCTCGCCCGTCTGCTTCCGGTCGAAAAACGCAATCGGCAGTCGCTGAAGCTTTCGGAACAATACATCCCGCACGTCCACGATCACGCGCTGGCCGATATACGATACCAGATATCCCTGACCGTAATAAAAGATTCCGCGGATGAAGAAGATCACGACGATGCCGACGCAGATCAGGTTCAGCATGTCCATGTCCCGCGCCGCCAGCACCTTGTCGATCATGTCCTTGATGACCCAGGGCAAATAGAGATTCGCCGCCGCCGCGACCACGATGCAGACGAAGGCTTCCAGCAG
The DNA here is from genome assembly GCA_017939945.1 of Schwartzia sp. (in: firmicutes). Taxonomy (GTDB): domain Bacteria; phylum Bacillota; class Negativicutes; order Selenomonadales; family Selenomonadaceae; genus RUG12372. Next base: position 1,580 of record JAGAZS010000235.1, on the reverse strand, counting down.
CCGCCGTTTGTACGGCTTGATATAGGCGAGCAATCGCAGATAACTCTTCATGCTTCGCCTCCCGCAGCGGCCACGATCCGCCGCGCCACACGCTCCGACGAGCCCGGCGCCCCGAGAAGCGCGCAGGCCTCTTTCAATCTCGCCCGCACCGCTTCCGCATGTCCCGGCTCCGCCCAAAATTTGCGCGCCTCCGAGAAAATGCGCGCGGGATTCGCCTCGTCCTGCAAAAGCTCCGGCTGCGCCATCTCGTCCAGCAGGATATTCGGCAAACTGAAATATTTGACATGAACGAGAATCTTTCCTATGAAATAGGAAACCGGCGACAAACGATAGAGCACGATACAGGGCAGCCCCATCAGCGCCGCCTCCATCACAACGGTTCCCGACGTCGCCAGCGCGAACGCCGTGACCGACATCAAATCATAAGTATGCTCCCGCGTGAAATTGACTTTGACGCCGGCCTCCGCCGCCATGCGCTCCATGCGCGACTGATCCATCCCCTGGGCCACCGGCAGATAAAAGACCGTTTCCGGCTTTTCCTGCGCGATGCGCCGCGCACCCTCCAGCATCGCGGGAAACACCAGCGAGATTTCCTGTTTCCGGCTGCCCGGAAGCAAAAGAACCGGATAATCGCCGTCTTTTACGCCGAAAAACGCCCGCGCTTCTTCCGTCGTCATCGACGGGCGCACCGTATCCACCAAAGGATTCCCGACAAAGGAGATATTCGCCCCCGCCGCCTGATAGACAGGCAGCTCAAACGGGAAAATCGCGACGAACTCGTCGGCGAGCTTCGCGCAGTCCTTCGCGCGGCCTTTGCGCCACGCCCAAGCCGACGGCGGGATATACGAAAACACGCGGACGCCGAGCGCCTTCGCCCGCTTCGCCAGGCGCCAGTTGAAATCGGGATAGTCGATCAAGACGAGAAGGTCGGGCTTCTCGCGCTTGATCGCGTCAGTCAGAAGGTTCAACAGCGAAAGGATTCGGGAAAGATTCATAAGGACTTCCCAGACGCCCATGACGCTGTACTCCGAGCAATCCGCGACAAGCCGGACGCCCGACGCCGCCATCTGCGCGCCGCCGAATCCGAAAAGCTCCGCCTCCGGCGCGATTTTTTTCACGCCCTCCGCCAGACGCGCGCCGTGAAGATCGCCGGACGCTTCCCCGGCGGAAAACATGATCTTCAACGGCACACCTCCTTCCGAAACTTTCCCATTAAAGTATTTTAGCACAAAAGCTATATCCGCTTCAATAAAAACCGCGAAAAGAATATACCACGCAAATGAATATCGGCGGGAAAGCGAAAGAATCAACCACATTCTTCAAAATCTTCCAGATTTTTTTCAGGTTATGTTCGTTTGTTTCACGTGAAACATTTTCGACGCAAAAAATCCCGCGCGGGAAATTTCCGCACGGGACCGTTTTGCGTCAATAATTTTTCGCGACCTGCTGGAAGTAAGCTTTCGGGTGCTCGCAGACCGGGCACTTTTCCGGAGCCTCTTGTGCCTCGCAGACATAACCGCAGTTCAGGCATTGCCAGATGATCTTGTCGCTCTTCTTGAACACCTTGTCCTGCTCGATAT
>JAGAZS010000024.1 GCA_017939945.1 Schwartzia sp. (in: firmicutes) | reverse complement strand
CGTCGCAGATGCGCCATGCCGTTTTTGCGCCGCCCTTTGAGGAAATACTCCAGCCGTCCTGCTCAAACGTCTCCAATTTTTTCAATTCCGTTTCACTTTTAGGCGTCCCTTTCGTATCACTCAGCGAATGATTCTCTGCGTCCGTCTCTGCAAATAACACTTTTTCAAATGTCCCCGTGTTATCATTCGTGACCCCTACTATTGCTCCTTTGGTAATCCCGCTAATACTTCCAGCCGCATGGTAAGCGCACGAGACAATTCCTGGCCGGTCATTCCTTCCCACAATTCCCCCCGCTGTCCTTGCGGACACGGAACCAAGATTATAAACGTTGTGGATATTTCCGCCCCTGATTGCCCCTGCAATGCCGCCAATGACAGCAGGCCCTTCTGCCGTCACCATCCCCGAATTGAATGCATTCTCCACCAAAGGCTTGGCCGCCCCGTCTTCATTTTGCTGATAGCCGGCAATTCCACCAACGTATGCCACACCTGGTGCTTCCGCGCCTGACGCAAAAACCTTGCCGGTATTATACGCGGACATAATTGTCCCCGCAGTGTTGCAGCCGACAATGCCGCCCACATATAGATAGTTGCACGAATAATCAACATGTATGTTCCCGCTGTGCCATACATTTTGGATTGTTCCTTTGCGGTTGTCCCCCACAACTCCGCCGACAAAAACATCGTTAAAAGATCCCGTTGACGAAAACTCCAACGCCGATGTTATGACGCCGACATTTTCCACTACGCTGCCTTCGCCGATTGCCCCGAATAAGCCGCTCGTCTTTCCATTGGCTTTAATCTTCTTCGTAAACGTAATCTCATACCCCAAGCCATCAAAATGCCCTAAGAATCTCCCTTGGTCTTGGCTGCTTGTCCCTATCGCCGTGAAATCGTTATTCACCTTGATATTGCCCGCGAGCATATAGCGACCGTTTGCATCATTCACCGTTATCTTCTGCAAATCCGCCTCGTCATTGATCAGCTTATACTTTAACGGAGCCACTTGCCCCTCTGTCCCCGCCCGGAAAAAGCGCCATCCATCAGGCAGCGGCTCTCCCTCGCAACCCACACGCGTTTCCGTTTTCGCAAAGACATTTATGGTTGGCGCGTCCACCTCCGCGACATTTTTGAACTTGATGACGTTGCCCTCCACGACAACTGTCTTCGCCTCCAAATGCCCCAGATTCACCACGTTGCCGTTGGCATTGGACGCATCCAAAATCGGGCTTGTCCCGCACGCCCTGAAAGCGTCAAGCTGCGCGTCGCTTAATATCTGCGTGGATAAATAGAGATTCCCCACATTCACATTCGCGTCGTGCCCAATCAAAATGCCGTGTGGATTGATGATGAAGATATTGCCGCCGCCTGTCAGCGTGCCGAATATTTCGGAAGCTGCATGACCCGTGACATAATTCAGATAATTGTTCTTGTCAAATGCGACGGTCTCTCCGCCCGCGATGGAAAAGTCCACCCATTGGACGACGTTGTTTACCGCCGAACTGCCGATATTCATCACTTGGCCCGAAGTATTGATCCGCACCGCCGCGTCCTTTGTGTCAAGCACCGGCAACGCGCAGGCTGTCGAGGACATTCCGAACGCCCATATACCAACAAACGCCTGGGCAAGCCTCTTTTTGATTTTCATACAGCACGCTCCAAAAAAATATTAGCGGAAGCATTACTATCCAAAAAAATGCTCCCGCAAGCAGATGTATGATTTTTATTGCGCGTCAAAAAGCGGTATTGACGCCAAAAAGATAATATCCGTCCGTTGGGCGGCGGCTCCCTCCGCCACGGCGGCAGCCTCCCCGACGACAATTCCGCCGGCTGTCTCTGTCAGATTCCGCAGCGCCTTCATCGAGCCGCCCTTGCTGATGACGTCATCGAGCAAAAGCACGCGCTTCCCCTTGATCAGCGCCACGTCCTCCTGCGTGATGTAGAGTCTCTGTTTTCCCTTTGTCGTAATGGACAAATCCTCCACGCACAGAGGATTTTCCATATACGCCTTCACGGACTTCCGAGCCGTCACATACCGCTTGAGCCCGAGCAGCCGCGAAAGCTCCTCCGCCAGAGGAATCCCCTTCGTCTCTGCGGTCACGATGATTTCCGTCTCCGGCGGCACCTTTGTCGCAAGCTCCTTCGCGCAGTTTTCCGCCAGCTCAACGTCGCCGAGAATAACAAAAGCAGCGATAGCCTCCGTATCCGAAATATTCATGATCGGAAGCTGCCGCGTGCAGCCCGCGATCTTCAATTCATGAAACCGACCTGCCATAAGAATCCCTCCTTCAATCTGCCCATTATTATATCATGGTTTCTCCATTGTTGAAATATTCAAATCAATTTTTGCAAAGAAAAAAGCGGGAGAATATTCCCCCGCCCGTTGCAAACCTTATCCCACCGAAAGCACTTTGTAATCTTCCGCCTCGACAACCTGCTTCAGCGCGTCGTCGGCGACCTCGGCGTTCAGCGTGACCACAGCCGTACCCGTCTCGTGGCTGACCTTCGCTTCCGCTACTCCCGGCAGCGCCTCCAGCACCTTTTTGACCCGCGCCTCGCAATGCCCGCAGGTCATGCCCTCGATTTTCATTTTCTTTTCCATGTTCCGCACCTCTTTCTTTTTTATTTCCTCTATTATAACATTTTCATTCTCGCCGTACAGCCTGAAAAAATTCAGCCGCAAGGCGTTCGTGACCACACAGAAACTCGACAGGCTCATGGCCGCCGCGCCGAACATCGGCGTCAGCTTCCAGCCGAAGACGGGGATAAACACGCCCGCAGCCAGTGGAATGCCGACGAGGTTGTAAATAAACGCCCAAAAAAGATTTTCCTTGATATTTTTCAGCGTCGCCCGCGAAAGACGAACCGCAGCCACGGCGTCCGCCAGTCGGCTTTTCATCAGCACCACGTCAGCCGCATCCACGGCCACGTCCGCCCCTGCGCCAATGGCGACGCCCACATCCGCACGCGTCAGTGCCGGAGCGTCGTTGATTCCGTCGCCGACCATCGCCGTCTTGCCTTTCGACTGCAATTCGCGGACGACATTTTCCTTCCCGTCGGGCAGCACGCCCGCAACGATCTCGTCGACCCCAGCCTCATGCCCGACAGCCTGCGCCGTGCGTTCATTGTCTCCGGTCAGCATCACTGTCTTGACGCCCATGCCGCGCAAGTCCTCGACCGCTCGGCGGCTGTCCTCCTTGATGACGTCGGCGACGGCGATAAAGCCAAGCGCTTTTCCGTTTGTCGCGAAGAAAAGCGGCGTTTTTCCTTCCCCCGCCAACGCGTCCGCCGTTTCAGCCAGCACGTCAGGAATCGTCGCCTGTTCCACAATGAAATCGCGGCTGCCGCCGATAATCTTTTGCCCGCCAAGCGTCGCCGAAAGACCGCGCCCCGCGATTGCCTCGAAATCTTCCGTCGCCTCCGGTGAAAGCCCGGACTTTTCCGCGTGACGAAGAATTGCCCGTGAAAGCGGATGCTCGCTTTTCGCCTCCAGCGCAAGCGCAACCCGCAAAAGCTCGCTCTCCGAAACATCCGCCGCCGGATAAATCCCCGTGACCTCCGGCTCGCCGCGCGTAATCGTTCCGGTCTTGTCGAGAGCGACGATCTCCGTACGCCCGAGCATCTCCAGTGCCGCCGCCGTCTTGAACAAAATGCCGTTTTTCGCGCCGACGCCGCTGCCCGCCATGATTGCGACCGGCGTCGCCAACCCGAGCGCACAGGGGCAGCTGATAACCAGCACTGAAACTCCTCGCGCAACGGCGAAACCCGTTTCCGCCCCCATCGCGAGCCATATGAGCGTCGTCACGACGGCAATCCCGATCACGACCGGAACGAACACACCGGATACGCGGTCGGCCAGCTTCGCAATCGGCGCCTTCGTCGCCGCCGCGTCCTCGACAAGCCGGATAATCTGCGCCAGCGTCGTATCCTCGCCCACACGCGTCGCACGGCATTTGAGAAAGCCGGATTGATTCATCGTCGCCGATGAAACGCGGTCGCCCTCCGCCTTGTCCACAGGCAGACTCTCGCCGGTCAGCGCCGACTCATTCACCGCGCCCGCGCCCTCGATGACGACGCCGTCCACGGGAATCTGCTCGCCGGGCCGCACGACGAAAATCTCACCGAGCAGAATCTCCGAAGCGGGAATGACCGTCTCCCTACCGTCCCGAATCGCCGTCGCCGTCCGCGGCGCGAGCTGCATCAGCCCCTTCAGCGCGTCCGTGGTCTTTCCCTTCGATCGGGCTTCGAGCATTTTCCCGACGGTAATCAGCGCGAGAATCATCGCCGCCGACTCGAAATAGAAATCCTCATGGTACGCCATCATCGCGCCCGTGTCTCCGGAAACGCCCGTCATCAGGAGCAGGGCGACGACACTGTACGCAAACGACGCGAAGGAGCCGAGGGCCACCAATGTGTCCATGTTCGGCGCGCCGCCGAGCAAACTTTTCGTGCCGCTGATGAAAAACGCTTGGTTGATCACCATCACGATACCGGCGAGAAGCATCTGCAAAACGCCCTGGGCAATCATGTTCCCGTCGAGAAACGACGGCAACGGCCAACCGAGCATCATGTGCCCCATCGAAAGATACATCAGCACCGCGAGAAATCCCAGCGACGCGGCCAGCCGTCGGCGAAGCGCGGGCGTCTCGTGGTCTTCCAGGAGCGCCGCGTCCGCCGAAACATCCGCGGGCGCGTTTTTCTTCGCTTCGCTCTTAACCGACGCGCCATAGCCCGCCCCCTCGACGGCGGCAATCACCGCCGCCGGATCGGCGCTCCCCTCGACGCCCATCGAGTTCGTCAAAAGGCTGACCGCGCAATCCTCCACGCCCTCGACCTTTTTCACGGCCTTCTCCACGCGGGCGACGCAAGCCGCGCAGCTCATCCCCGTGACTGCGTATTGTGTCAAAGGATCACCTCCGTTCAAAATATGAATGTCATTCATTTATATAATACTATATCTGTCAAGATTTTTCATAAAAATCAAAAGCGCCCCAACAGGCGGGCGCTTCCGATTTTTATGCGATTCCATATATCATGGATTGCCCTCCAGCACAAACTTCCGCACGGCCTCCGCGAAGCCGTTTTCCTCGCAAGGGGGGGCGATTTCGTCCGCCGCTTCCTTTGCGGCGGGGATGGCGTTGCCCATAGCAACGCCTAATCCCGCCGCGCGGATCATTTCGACATCGTTGCCAGAGTCGCCGAGAGCCATGATTTCGTCGGCACGGATACCGTGTTTTTCGGCGAGAGCCAGCATCGCGCGCGCCTTCGACACGCCGGGGCGCACGATTTCGATATACGTCGGGCTGGACTGCATGACGTCCGCTTCGTTTCGGAATCGATTCCGCAAATCAAGGATTGCATCGTCAATCTTGTCCGCCGGAACGACGACAAGCAGCTTCGGAACCTCATTCGTCTTCGCCAGCATTCCGCCGCGGCCGATCGCCTCGCCGTAGACCTTCGACGCCGACTCGTAAATCCGCGCCGCCTCCGTTTGCTCGACGTAGTACAGCGCGTCGCCGACGTAGCTCTGCACATACCACCCCTGCGCGAAAACGTAGCCCAATACGCGCTCGACGACTTGCGGCTCAAGGTACGACGACGCCAAAAGCTCGCCGCCAGCCGTTTTGACGATTGCGCCGTTGTAGCTGATGATTGGCGCGCCAACACCCAGCGATTCGGCAAAGCGGATTGCCGAGCGGTGCATCCGGCCCGTCGCGATGACTGTCGGCACGCCGCTTTTCGCCGCCGCCTGCACGGCTTTCTTGTTTTCCTCCGTAATCTCATAGGCGGCGTTTACCAACGTGCCGTCAAGATCGGTTACAATCATGCGGATTTTATTCTGCTCGCCCATCACGCCGTCTCCATATCGCGGCTCGCCACGATGTCAACGCCGAGACCGAGGATATTTGCCGCCACCACGTCCCCCGCATGAACGGGCGCTTTGACGCTGACCGAACGTAGTGCCTCGGCGCATTCGACGACGCGCCCCTTCGGCAGTTTTTTCGCCGAAACGACGGGCAAAAGAGGCAAGCGCCCGCCGTCAACCCGGACTATGGACGTCAGCATCCGCGTCGGCGCGGTCAGTTCTTCCTTCGCGTACTGTGCCCCCCTCGGGCAGAAATTCCCGGTCACGTTCGTGACGACGCCGTCCTCCACCGTCGCCGTCAATTCACAGCTCAAAGGACAGTTGATGCAATTCAGTACTTTCGTTTCCGTCGCCATCTATTTCCCCTCCTCCAGAGATACGACAAGATCCGCCGACAATGCTCCTATCTT